>NZ_DGMA01000029.1:0-80250 GCF_002388205.1 Achromobacter sp. UBA4530
ACGCATCATGCGCGAGGAAGGATTTTTCTATTCCTTCCGTCATGGTGCCGAAGGCCATCAACTTATCCACAGCGACCGCCTGTTCATTCACGGCCGCGTCGGCGACGAGCCGGTGCAGTACAACCCCACACCCGGCGGCGACCAGCCGCAGCCAGGGCTGCGGCGATTCTCCTACACCGAGAACGTGCGCACCGCGCGCCAGACCCAGCGCGACTACACCTTTCACCATCCGCGCTACACCCACCAGCACAGCCGCGACGGACGAGATCTGGACCATCAGGGCCGCCGCTACGAACGCTATGACTACCCGGCCCGCGCAAAGTTCGACGAAGCCGGAAGACCTTTCGCCGAGAACCGCCTGCGCGGCCATCGCCGCGATTCGCGCGTCGCTTTCGTTGAAGGCGATGACCCGCGGCTCCAGCCGGGCATTTCATTTAGCCTGACCGGTCATCCGCGCGAAGATCTGAACCGCGGCTGGCGCCCGGTGCGCATCGTCCACCGTGGCATCCAGCACACAAGTCAGGCCGAGGAAAGCGCACAGGCCCAGCTGGGAACGCACTACAGCTACGAGGCGGAGCTGGTCCCGGACGACGCCGAATGGCGCGCGGAACCGCTACCCAGGCCGCGTATCGACGGTCCGCAGAACGCTGTGGTGGTCGGCCCGCCCAATGAAGAGATCTATACCGACGAATACGGCCGGGTGAAGGTCCAGTTCCCCTGGGACCGGCTAGGCACGGAGGACGAATACAGCTCCTGCTGGATTCGCGTCTCGCAGAACATCGCCGGCGCCACCTGGGGCCACATGGCCATCCCGCGCATCGGTCAGGAAGTCATCGTCTCATACTTCGACGGCGACCCCGACCAGCCCGTGATCACCGGCCGCGTCTACAACCGCCTGCAATTGCCGCCCTACGAACTGCCGCGCCACAAGACCAGGATGACGATCAAGAGCAAGACCCACAAAGGCGAGGGATACAACGAACTGCGTTTTGAGGATGAGAAGGACCAGGAAGAAATCTACGTCCACGCGCAAAAAGATCAGAACATCCACGTCAACAACGACGAGTCGACGTTTGTGGGGCACGACCGCAGCGAGCAGGTCGAGAACGATGAAACCATCACCATCGGCCACGACCGCAAGGAGACGGTGGGCAACGACGAGCAGGTCAACATCGGCCAGGACCGGCGGCACGACATCGGGCGGGATGACTTTTTGACCGTGGGGCGCAATCACACGATCTACACCACCAAGGACCGTACCGAGGTAGTGGGCAATAACCGCCGCGACAAGACCGCGGCGAATCATTGGGTGAGTATTGGCGGGCATCAGGAACTCACCGTCGAAGGGCATTCGGAACTGCAGGCCGGGCAGGCGATCCGGCAGCGCACGACGGCTTACGAGGTGCAGGCGGCGGAGAGCCTGACGTTGAAAGGGCCAGGGGGAACGATACGGATCGATGGATCGGGAATCACGCTTGACGGGATCGCCATCGTGATCAAGGGGCCGATGAGCCAGAAGGGGGGTGGCAGTGGTAACCCGTTTTCGATCCAGGGTAGGCCTGTGGCGGGAAAGCCCATCGATCGCCTATGCGGGCGCCGCCCCGACGGTACATGCCCCTTATCCGACTGCCGCTGCCTGGGAGGGCTTGCGCGATGACGCTTCCCAAAGCTCCGCCCTGGATCACGTCACTGGGCAAGGACATCACAGAGGAAACGCTTCCTCGCGCGCCATTTCGTTATCTGCTGCTGATGACGGTGCCGCTGCAAAACTGGGCCTACCGGCCTGTTCCGCAAGAGGGCGAATATCGCCCTGCGTATGCGCCGGGCGTATTGGACTTGGTCAAGGAGTTCGATCCCCTGCCCTGGCATGCCTGGGTCTGGCAAGGTACGCCACTAGATGAACAATATGACCGAGGCCCGCTGCTGGTTGACGCAACGAACCAACCTTCGCTGATGCAACATGCATTTACGCACTGGGCGCCCGCTGGCGGCGCGATGTTCATCGGTTCGGCAGCCGATATCAGCGATATGTCCGCACACCTTAGCGGGTTGGTGCAACTAGACCTGTACTGTGAGGGCGAGGCCACCCTCGACGTCCAACCGCATCACCTGGCCGCCTGGCTCGAAGCGTTGGACGATGACCATCGCGCTGCGTGGCTCGGACCGATCAGCACTTTGCTTTGGCGCGCCACTTGGGGCCCCGCTTACGACTGGCGCCGCCTTGACCGGGACGCCTCTGGATATGTTGTCGGCAAGACGGTGCCACTGACGCTACGCCCTCACGAGATCGCCCGCTTTGACGCCAACACCCGGGAACACTTCGTGCAAAGTCGCGTCTACGAAGTGCATTCGATTCCCGATCACAGCGGCCGCAGCCTCGAAGAGATTCGCCGCTGGGTCGAGCAGCTGCTTCAACTGGGCGACCGTCTGAACTTTCACGATGAAGCTGTCGCGACCCAATACATCAGCTTGCTCGCCCATGATCCGTGGCTGCTTCAGAGCGATGAGGCGCGCGGCATTCTCAACGACTTGACTGAGTCTCCTCAGGCGCGCCTGCGTCAGTTGGAATCGCTGGTACGCGCACGGGGAGCCCCCCGTGGCTAAGACGACTGTCGGCGGCGCCATTTCAGCACCGGCGTGCAGCGCACGCATTCCGATCCTTCCCGTCCGATATGCGATTGTCCCGAACGCGGACGGCGCCTCCCCGTACCGGTATGCCGCGTCCGGCTTCAAGCTGGAAGCCGCCTTCCCGCACCTGCAATTGTCGTCGTATACCTTGCGCGCCATTCGCCCGGGATATGTCTATGTCTTCATGAAAGGGGCCAAGGGCGAAAAGCTCGTCATCCACGAGTACGACGGTGAAGGTCATTATCAGGAACTGACCTACACCGGACTGGAGAACTACGACAGGAAGGATAAGTACAAGGCGGGCGCCCGCATGGGGTGGGTGTGGGCAGACACCTGCCCCACGACTGCCGCGGAAGTGTGGATAGGCTATAGCCCGCACCTCTGGACCAATGACATGACGGCCAGGATTTCTGCAGATCCCGCGGTGCGGCGGCTTCATATGCGTCCGCTGGACATGGCCGAACTGACCTCGGGCGAAAAATCGCCTTCCGGCCAGCCACACGTGCTGCCGGCGGATGCGTTGACCCAGTGGGTCGAGGACTTCAAACCTCGCCAGGAGCGTTTGCCGCTCGAATGGAGCAGCCATGCCAGCAAGGATGATCTGCCCATTGGCACGTTTCTGGCACAACGACATCACTATCCGTTTACGCAACCGCGAGTGCCCACGGTCGTGGTGCTCAATGACGCAGAAGGGCTATGCCAGGACCTCAGCCTGTCCGTCGCCGCGTATCAGCATCAGACACGCGACCTGATGCCCGCCGAACATATCCATCCGGCCACCAGCACAGACAATGCGGAGTACGACGCGAGGGGGTTTCCAGAGGCATTCAGCCGGGACGTGGAAATCTTGAGCGCCAAGAGCCAGAGCTACCATCACCGAAATTTGGTTGCGTTGCTACTAGAAAAGACCTTGCGCAACATGTACCCGGGCGACAAGCATGCGCCAGAGAAATTGGCCAAGTCGCGCTATGAGTACCAGCAAAAGCAGGTCGGCCACCATCGGCGCCTCACTCCTTCCGAGATGGTCTTCGAGGTGCTTACGAACGAGCACGTTTCACCCGCAGGAGGTCGTTTAGGAAAGCGTCTCGACAAGGCCATGTACCAGCGGTTCCTGGCCGAGCGCGACGAGGTGGAACGCCGACTGGGACATCTCCACGCCATCGTGGCCAAGGCCAGCGAAGATCACGATCATTGGCTTGCCACTGCCGAAGCCGCGCATGAGGACGATCCGAACAGCCTGGCGGCGCCCCTGACCGCTTACGATCGCAACAACCGAATATCAGCGATAGGGCTGGAAGTGTCCCTGTCCATGCTGATACATCCCATGAGCCAGTCGTTGCCCGGCACCGAGGACGACGACCCTCGTTTCATGCGGTTGAATGCGTGGATCGACAAGGATGACAGCCCGATCTACACCGCGTTGGCGCCATTCAACCCCTTCAAGGAGAAAGCCGATGCGGTCGGGTCCTTGCTGGGCGCCGCGGATTACATCATGGAGGATCTGGCGGGACGCTTTCCCGCCACGGCTGGCGTCACCGACCTGACAGCACAAACGGTGACCATCGTAGTGCTCAAACGCATGCGCGGAAAAACCCGCTGGGATGCCAGCCGCACCCTGCGGCAGCAAGTATTTGCTGCCGCTGAGGAGGCGAATGCAAGCAAGGCCATGGGCTTGATTGGCGCTCGCTACCGCATCACCGACGAGGTGGTACGCGCGGATGCCTTCAGCGGAGAAGTCGACAAGCTCATCGAATCTGGCATGGCGAAGGTCGAAGAGATAAAGAAGGTTCGCGTCCACGGCAGCCGCACGGTGAACATTGAGGAGACGTTGACCCAACGAGTGAAACCGAAATTGGCATCGCTGCTCACCACCACCGGCGGGGGAGCTTTGAACGTGGGCATGCTCTGGTTCAACATCGTGAACCTGAAGTCCGCCTATGACAACATGCTGAGCGACCCGTCCTTCGAGTATGTGACTGGTTTCGCTTCCGCGATTTTTGGCGCGGCGGGCGCCGCTGCGGCGGTGCTGGTTAGCGCGCGGGCCGCTCATAAAGTCATCATGCTTCGCGTCAGCACAGCGGGGCCGGGGATGGCATTTGGCAATGGTTTTGTACGAGTAATTGGAAGCAACTTGTTTAGCCGGTGGGTGGGCTATCCAGCGATTTTGACGAGCTTCGCTTCCGATATCGCGAAAGCTGGCCGACAAGCACAAAGCGGAGATGAGACCGCCGCGGGCTACACAGTTGCCGGAGGATTCATGGTTCTCCTGGGTAGCGTGGCGCTGTTGGAAGGCTCTCTCGCCATTGCGGCGCCGACGATGGTATTTCCATTCGCAGGCCTTGCAGCCGCAGCTGTGGCTTTACTTGGAGCAGTAGTTGTCGCCGGCGGCGTCGCGTTTCACGCGGCAGCCAGAGAACGCAAGCACGAACCCATCGAATTGTGGGCCGCTCGCAGCGTATTCGGAACCCTCGAAAATGACGGCGAATTTCGCGATGACATCATACTGAACAAGGATAACAAACTACCGCAACATTCCGACGTGGAAGCAGAAATTAAGGCTTGGTACGCCACCTATTTCGCGCCAGCATTGTTGGACAAGCAGCAAGCTCAAACGCTAGGCATCCCGGGCGCCGACAGTCGCTGGCAGGACAATACCTCTTGGTGGGGGGCTTTACCCGCGAAAGGCTTACCGGCTTCTGGCGTCGCCGAATTCACGGTTTTCCTGCGGGAATATGTCATGGGACAAAGCGACTGGTCGTACGAATTGAGCATCCCAGGGCCCCCAAAACAAGTTGTTCCTGGCGCGACCACAACAAGGATTTATCAAGTTCCCGGAGGGCTGGTCATAAACCTAGTCAAAGAGATAGTGGGGCACTCCGGCCTAGCCTTAGAGGTCAAGTTTGTTCCAAACCACGGACTCGACGAAAGTGCCGTGGCCTCTGCTCAATTTTTTCTGAAGCGCTAGTCATGAATGTAAGTTGGCAGTTTTCTCCAGAAGCGGCGACAGGCATTGCGCCAGCTGTTCACGATCAGGTTTTCAATGTCACCGACGAAGTGTTGTCATTGAGAAATCCCTGGGTCGTCGATTCAGTATTTTCCGGAAAGCTGTACACATCAATGAACCTGTTGATGGTCGGCTATCTGGGTTGGATGTTGATAGAACAAACTAGCTACGGCGTTTTCTTTTGGACTTTAGTCGCCTGCACCCTTGGCTTCATTCTTCTTTCGCTCCTTCTCTCCGGATATCGAATTTTCTGCATCAAGCGCTTGTCGAACTTCTACTTCAATAGAAGGTTGAAAAAGGTCTACTATCGACGCAACAAGACGCTGATTGAGTTTGATTGGGCGCAGACGCAGGGCGGTGTTTTTGCACGCACAGAGTTTGGCGGCCGCTCGTTCAGTACAAGCTACGCTCTCGCGTTCGGTCCGAGACCTGCCGCCGATCAAGAAAAAGACCGCATCGTCCTATGGGTCGACAGTAATATCAGCGGCGATCCTGACCCCAGATACGTCGCGCAGGTATGGGAATACATCCGGCAGTTCATGGAAGAAGGCCCAGAGAGGTTGCCCGCGCCGGGAGAGCCCAACTGGTGGTACGCCCCGCTCCACCGTATCTGCATGACCCCAGCCGAAGCCTGGCGCCACTACGCGCCTTGGCGCACAGGCGAACCGGGCGAGCTGCAAGGCAAGAAAACCTGGCTGCTGCCCTTGTGGTTCGTGCTCTTTCCCTACAACATGTTCTCCGCGCTGTGCTGGTACGCGGTGTGCCGCGTCTTCAACGTCCGCGGTGCGCCACCACCGCCGGAAGCGCTTGGGCGCTAGGAGATGCCGCGCATTGCGCGGCGCCCTTCAAGCGACAACACAGATGGCTCGTAATCGCTATACCCGCCGCGCCAAACACCGCAGCGCCACCCGATAGCCCACAAACACATAAAACCCCGAAGAGTTCATCACCAGCCAGGCGCCCAATCCGCCAAGCACCGCAACCACCGGCCCGACGGCCCTGACGTCGCCCTGCGTCCAGGCGATCCCGCCGAAGCTACCCACCACAATCAACCCGATACAGACCCGCTTCAACAGCACCACGCCCTGCACCCGTCCCGCCATCATCAGCACCATCCCGATCGCTAGCGCGAGCGCGGTTCCCGCGCACACCGCCACCAGCGCGAACGCTGCCATTGCCGGTCCCACGAACCGCAGCAGCAGACTCAACAGTTCAATCCCGACGCCCAGTCCGCCCGCCATCACCAGCACGGACAGCACCAGCGGCGACCACGTTCCTGGCGGCGCGCGGCCCTCTTCCGCTTCCATTTCCGCGACGAAGCGATGCATCGACGCCGCCGTCCCCGGGTCCTTGCCCGCGTTCAGCGCCGCTTCCAGCCGCTGGCACTGTTCGATCAGGGCATTCAGGCCGGAGGCGGGCGCGGGAGTCATAGCCGGGTCACTCCTGGCGCGTGCTCGGCGACCGTATTTCTCAGCGCCGCCATGGCCTCTTCAACGGCGACCGGCCGGAACGCATCCTCGCGCCAATACATCGCCACCGAGCCGAATCCCGACAGCCGTACAGGGATGATGCGCATCGCCCGCATCTGCGAAAACCGCAGCGCGGCACGGTGCGAGGCGACGCCGATCATGTCGCTGTTGTTGATGAGGGTCAGGTTGACCGTCACCGAGTTCGACTCGATATGGTCCGGCGGCGGCGCCTGGCCTGCTGCGGCGAGCGCGGCGTCTACTGCGTTGCGGATGGGCGTGCCCTTGGGCCACAGAATCCAGCGATAGGACAGCAGATCCTGCCAGCTTGGCTGCTCCACCGCGAACAGCGGATGGCGGGGCCGCGCCACGAGGTGGATGGGCTCCAGATAAAGCGCCTCGAAGCGGATCGCCGGATCGTGATGCTCGGGCGCCGAGCGCCCCACGACGATATCCAGATCCCCTTGCGCCAGTTGCGCCAGCAGGCGATCCGTCGTGCCCTCCACCAGCTTGACGCGCGCCTGCGGCATGCGCTCGAGCAGCTTCATCACGGCCAGCGGCACCGTGTCGGACGCGGACGCGCCCGATGCGCCGATCACGACGCGTCCACCGCCGCCCTCGCGCAGCGCCGCCATGTCCGCGCTGGCGCGATCCAGTTGCGACTCCACACGCTGCGCATGCGCGATCAGCACGTCGCCATGCGGCGTGGGGCGCAGGCCGCGCGCGTGGCGCTCGAAGAGCGGCAGTCCGATGTCGTCTTCCAGATCCTTCAGCCACTTCGATAGACCCGGCTGCGTCGTATTGAGCATGGCGGCCGAGTGGCTGATGTTGCGGGTCTGGGCCAGGCTGAGCAGCATCTTCAGATTGCGCAGCCGCAGGCGGTGGGTCCAGTCCATGCAGGCCCTCTTGGTGGGAGGTTTGTCTCGTATGTATATGGTTATTGGTATGGATAATAAGATAATTTCATTTCAAACTGCATAGCTCCTGCTCGCATAATCGTCTCCATATCAGGACCAGCTGCGAACCCACGCGGCGGCCGCCCGTAGAAGCCGGCAATAGCCGGACATACAGGAGACAACCATGCACGACGGTCATTCCACCGGCGCGGACAGCGCTGCCTCGGACCGCGCCCTTTACTACGCGCGCATCGCCAAGAAACACATGGCGCCCCTGTGGGAGTCGCTGCACAACCTGGTGCCCCGCCAGCCCGCGCCGCGCTGCGTGCCAGCGCTGTGGAAATATGACGATGTACGCGACGACGTCATGGCGTCCGGATCGCTGATCACGGCAGAAGAAGCCGTGCGCCGGGTGTTGATTCTGGAAAACCCGGGTCTGCCGGGCCAGGCCAGCATCACGCAAAGCCTGTACGCAGGACTGCAACTGATCCTGCCGGGTGAGATCGCGCCAAGCCACCGTCACACGCAATCGGCCCTGCGCTTCATCGTGGAAGGGCGCGGCGCCTACACTGCCGTCAACGGCGAACGCACCACCATGCACCCGGGCGACTTCATCATCACGCCATCGTGGACCTGGCATGACCACGGCAATGCGGAAACCGTCGAAGGCGGCGAGCCCGTGGTCTGGCTGGATGGCCTGGACATTCCGCTGCTGCGCTTTCTGGATGCGGGCTTTGCAGAGAACTACCCGTCCGCCACCCAGCCCGTCACGCGCCCCGAAGGCGACAGCATGGCCCGCTTTGGCCACAACATGGCGCCCGTACGTCACCAGGTTTCGAGCGGCACCTCACCCATCTTCAACTACCCCTATGAACGCAGCCGCGAAGCGCTGGATGCACTCTACCGGCACGGTGAACTCGACCCGTGGGACGGCGTCAAGCTGCGCTACCTGAATCCCGCCACGGGTGGCTACCCCATGCCCACGATGGCCACGTTCATGCAGTTCCTGCCCGCGGGCTTTCAGGGCAAGACCACGCGCACGACCGACTCAACCGTCTACAGCGTTGTCGAGGGTCGCGGCACCGCGCGCATCGGCGACCAGGAATTCCATTTCGGACCGCGCGATGTCTTCGTCGCGCCGTCCTGGATGCCTGTGCAGCTTGCCGCGCTGGAAGACGCCACGCTCTTCAGCTATTCCGACCGCCCGGTGCAGGACGCGCTGGGCCTGTGGCGCGAAGAACGCGTCGCCTGACCGGCGCGTGCCGATCGCCTACCTCGCGCGCCTGACTCTCCATCCCGTCTTCAAAGGATGCTCCATGTCGTTTGTGTTTGCCCCCGCCTCCCCCGTCGCCGTGCCCATCGCCGGCAGCCAGGACAGCTTTCCTGTACGCCGCGTTTATTGCGTTGGCCGCAACTACGCCGCCCATGCGCGCGAAATGGGCTTTGACCCCGACCGCGAACCGCCGTTCTTCTTCTGCAAGCCCGCCGACGCCGTTGTGCCCGTTGCCGAAGGCAGCACGCTTTCACTGCCCTACCCGCCGGAAACGGCCAATCTGCATTACGAGATCGAACTCGTCGCGGCTATCGGCAAGGGCGGCGCCAACATTTCCGTCGATGAGGCCCTGCAGCACGTGTATGCCTACGCCGTCGGCCTGGACATGACGCGCCGCGACCTGCAGATGAAAATGCGCGAGGCCGGCCGCCCGTGGGAACTGGGCAAGGCCTTTGACCAGAGCGCGCCCATCGGCCCGCTGCATCCCGCGCAATCGGTCAAGGACATCGAGAAGGCTGGCATCTGGCTGCAGGTCAATGGCGCGGACAAGCAGCGCAGCGACATCGGCAAGCTGATCTGGTCCATTGCCGAAACCATCGCGTACCTCTCCAAGTACTTCCGTCTTGAAGCCGGCGACCTCATCTACACCGGCACGCCCGAAGGCGTGGGACCCGTGGTGCCGGGCGACCGGATGGTCGGCGGCGTGGACGGCCTGGGCACGCTCAGCGTGCAGATGGTGTGACGATGCGCACCGACACCGATGTCATCATCGTCGGCGCGGGCGTCGGCGGCCTGGTGCTGGCGCTGAGCCTGCATCAGGCAGGCATTTCCTGCCGCGTTTTCGAAGCCGTGCGAGAGATCAAGCCGTTGGGCGTGGGCATCAATCTGCTGCCGCACGCCACCCGCGAACTGGATGAATTGGGCCTTTTGCCCGCGTTGGACGCCATTGCCGTGCGCACGCGTGAGTCCGTGTTCTACACGCGGCACGGCCAGTTCATCTATGGCGAACCGGCGGGCACCGACGCCGGTTACGACTGGCCCCAGTACTCCATCCACCGCGGCGACCTGCAAATGACGTTGCTGGATGCCGTGCGCGACCGTCTGGGCCAGGACAGCGTCGTGGTGAACGCGCGCTGCACGGGCGTGACGCAGGACGCCGACAGCGTCACGGCCAGCTTTCAAGACAACGACGGCAATGCGCTGCCGTTCGTGCGCGGCCGCATTGCCGTCGGCTGCGACGGCATTCACTCGGTATTGCGCAAGCAGCTCTACCCGCAGGAAGGCGCGCCGCGCTACTCCGGCGTGAACATGTGGCGTGGCACGACGCGCTGCAAACCCTTTCTGTCGGGCGCGAGCATGGTGCGCGCCGGCTGGCTGTCCACCGGCAAGATGGTGATCTACCCGATTCGCGACAGCATTGACGCGGACGGCAACCAGCTTGTGAACTGGGTCGCCGAGATCGAAGCCCCCCAACCTGCCGTGCGCGACTGGAACCGCAGCGGCAGGCTCGAGGACTTCTTTCCGGCCTTTGCCGACTGGCACTTCGACTGGCTCGACGTGGCCAAGCTGATTCAGGACGCAGACTCGATTCTGGAGTACCCCATGGTCGACCAGGATCCGCTGCCCACGTGGACGCAGGGCCGCATGACGTTGCTGGGCGACGCGGCCCACCCGATGGTGCCGCGCGGCTCGAACGGCGCGGGCCAGGCCGTGGTGGACGCCCGCTACCTGACCGGCCAGTTCAAGCGCCTAGGCCTGACGCCCGATGCCTTGCAGCAGTACGACCGCGCCCGAGTCGAAGCCACGACGCGCGTCGTGCTGACCAATCGCAGCAACCCGCCGGACGCGATCCTGCGTGAAGTCCACGTGCGTTCGGCGGACAAGCCTTATACGCGGATCGAGGACGTCATCAGCCGCGAGGAATTGGAAGGGATATCGCGTCGCTACAAGGAGGTGGCGGGCTTTGACCCGGTCGCCTTGAAGGAGCGCGCGCCTTACGTGTAGCAGTAGCCGGACCTCAGTGCCCCGGCGAGCGGGTCCCAAGACCCGCCGCCCTTCAAAGCCGGCGCATGACCGGCGACAAACAAGGAGACAACCCATGTTGAAGTTGCTACGTGTTCTGGCTGCCGCGGCGCTGTCCCTTGCGGCCGCGGCGAGCCACGCCGCCTGGCCCGACCGCCCCATCACGCTTGTGGTGCCCTTCACACCCGGCACCGGCATCGACCTGATTGCCCGCCAGTTGGCGGCCAGCTTGCCGCAGACGCTGGGGCAACCCGTCGTCGTCGAGAACCTGGCCGGCGCCAGCGGCAATATCGGCAGCGAAAAGGTCGCGCGCGCCAACCCCGATGGCTACACATTCCTGGTCACGGTCAACACGTTCGTCATGAACAGCAGCCTCTACAAGGGCAAGCTGCGCTTTGATCCGCAACAGGACTTTGCGCCGGTCGGCCTGACCTCGTGGGGCTCGCTGCTGCTGGTCACGCATCCGTCGAATTCCGCCAACACCGTCGCCGACGTGGTGCAGGCGGCCAAGGCCGCGCCGGGCAAACTGAGCTACGGCACGCCCGGCGTGGGCACGCCCCATCACCTTTCGATGGCGCTGTTTCTGGACCGCACCGGCGCCAGCATGCTGCACGTGCCGTACAAGGGCACGGCGGGCGCCGTCACCGACATGCTCGGCGGACGGCTCGACTACATGTTCCTACCCGTTCACGTGGCGCTGCCGCAGGTGAAGGGCGGCAAACTCAAGGTGATCGCCACCGGCAGCCCGAAGCGCCTGCCGCAGCTGCCGGACGTGCCCACGCTGACGGAGGCCGGACTGCAGGGGGCCGACGTGGACATGTGGTATGGGGTCCTGGCGCCCAAAGGCACGCCGCCCGCCATCGTCGACCGCATGAACCAGGCGATCAACGCCATCTTGCAGACGCCCGCGACCGCCACGGCATTCGATGCGCAGGGCATGGTGCCGGCCACGTCAACGCCTGCCGATTTTGGATCGCTCATCGCCCGTGACGCCAAGCGCTGGGACGACGTCGTCGCCCGCACCGGCATCACGGCCGAATAAATGCTTCCGGCAACAACGTTTCTGCCCTGAACGACCCTGAAAGATCCGCCCACGGCCAACCGTCCTCACGAAACGCCCATCCATGCAACTGCACAACTTCTTCAACAGTTCGACCTCCTACCGCGTGCGCATCGCGCTTGCGCTCAAGGGCCTGCCCTACGAGTACCTGCCCGTGAACCTGCGCAAGCAGGAACAGCGCGCGCCGGAGTACGTGGCGCGCAATCCGTCGGCCGGCGTGCCGCTTCTGATCGACGGCGACGTGCAGCTTGCGCAGTCGCTCGCCATCATCGACTACCTGGACGCCACGCACCCCGAGCCGCGGCTGATTCCGGCCGACACGCTGGCGCGCGCCCGCGTGCTGGAGCTGTCCCACGCCATCTCGTGCGACATCCATCCCGTCAACAACATGCGCATCCTTCGCTATCTGCAGGAGGTGCTGGGCGCGACGGACGCACAGAAGAACGCCTGGTATCAGCACTGGATCCGCGAAGGCCTGACGGCAGTGGAAGCGCTGCTGGCGCGTCACGGGCACGGCGCGTACTGCTTTGGTGACGCGCCCACGCTGGCAGACTGCTGCCTGGTGCCGCAGGTGGCCAACGCGCAGCGCATGGGCTGCGACCTGTCCGCCTATCCGCGCATCCTGCGCATCGTCGAACACTGCAATGCGCAACCCGCCTTCCAGCAGGCCGCGCCTGCACAGCAACCGGACTACACCCAGTGAGCAAAGAACCCGACACCCACGGCGCGCCGCTGCGCGAGTACACCGATCCGGCCTATCGCCCGCTGTGCGCCAATCTGGCCGACGTGCGCGCCAACATCGACCGGCTGGACGATGAAATCGTGCGGCTGATCGCCGAACGCGCGATGTACGTGAAGGACGCCGCGCGATTCAAACGCGACGCCTTTCAAGTGAGCGCGCCCGCGCGTCAAGCCCAGGTATTTGAAAAGGCCCGGGCGCTCGCCCAGCGCCACAACCAGGGCTTCTCCAACCTGGAGCAGGTGGTGGACGCCACCTATCGCGCGATGGTCGCCGCCTTCATCGCCAATGAACAGACCTACTTCGACACCATGAAGGACGTGGGAGACGCGCATGCTTGAAGCTTCGACCTTGCTGCCTGGCCGCGCAGTGGCGCGACGCATTGCGGCACTAAGCCTTGCCGTGCTGGCGCCGCTGGCCGCCAATGCAACTGCCGCCGATGCCTGGCCGACGCAGCCGCTCAAGGCGGTCGTGCCATTCGGCCCGGGCTCCAGCCCCGACCAGGTGGCCCGCATCGTCACCGAAAAGGCGGGCGCAATCCTCGGCCAGACCATCGTTGTGGAAAACAAGCCGGGCGCCAGCGGCAACATCGGCACGTTCGCCATCGCCAACGCCAAGCCGGACGGCTACACCTTCGGCGTGTCGATCACCGGCCCGCTGGTGAACAACACGCTGTTGTTCGACAAGCTGCCCTACGCGCCCGCCACGGACCTGGCGCCGCTGACGCTGGCGGTGCATCAGCCCAACGTGCTGGTCGTCCCGGCCTCGGCCGGCATCGGCAACATTGGACAGCTGCTGGACGCGCTGAAAAAGAATCCGGACAAGTACAACTTCCCGTCGCCGGGCGCGGGCACGGTGTCGCATCTGGCGGTCGAACTGCTGCTGCAGCAGATCGGCGCGCGCGCCACGCACGTGCCCTACCCGTCCTCGCCGGCGGCGCTGACGTCGCTGCTGTCGGGCGACACCCAGTTTGCCGCGCTGCCGCCCATTGCGGTGATGCCGATGGTGAAGGATGGCCGGTTGAAGGCGCTGGCGGTGACGTCGTCCAAGCGGTCCGCGCTGCTTCCCGACATTCCGACGCTGGCGGAAGTGGGTGTGCAGGGGATCGAGGGCTCGGCGTGGATCGGCTTTGTGGTGTCGTCCAAGACGCCGGCCGACGTGCAGAAGAAGCTGTCCGACGCGCTGATCCAGGCGATTCACGATCCCGAGGTGGCCAAGCGGCTGCAGGCGCAGTTCATGGATCCGGTGGGCGATACGCCCGCGCAATTCCGCGGCTACATGGATGACGAATTGAAGCGCTGGGAGCCCCTGATCAAGAAGCTGGGGATCAAGGGCCAATAACTGTGCCGATAAGCGGCCAGGAAGTGGGCCAAGAAGTGGGCCAAGAAGGACGCCGCACGCCGGCTGCAATGAACGCAAGGAGAGTCAGATGGTCATCACCGAACCCGCCCGTCAGGTGCCGCTGTATGGCGAGTACGAGGTCGTCGTCCTGGGCGGCGGCCCCGCCGGGGTGCTGGCGGCCGCCAGCGCCGCGCGCAACGGCGCGAGCGTGCTGCTGGTGGAGCGATACGGCTTCCTGGGCGGCATGGGCACCGCCGCGGGCGTATCCAACTTCTGCGGATTGCACGCCAACATCCACGGCGACATCCGGCAGGTGGTGCACGGCATGACCGACGACCTGCTGGACCGCATGCGCGCGATGGACGGGCTGAACGATCCGCACCTGATCCTGGGCAAGATCCACGCGCAGGCCTACGACATCTCGGCCTTCAAGTGCGCGGCGGATGGCCTGGTGCATGACAGCGGCGCGCAGGTGCTGTTCCACGCGCTCGCCACGGGTTTGACGCGTGACGATCAGGGCCGGGTCGATGCGCTGTTTCTGGAAACCAAGTCCGGCCGCTGCGCCGTCCGCGCAAAGATCTTCATCGACTGCTCGGGCGACGCCGATATCGCGAATTGGGGGGGCCTGCCGTTTGAAAAGGGCGACGCCCACGGCCACATGCTCTACCCCACGCTGATGTTCAAGGTGGGCAATGTGGACGGCGCGCGTGCGCAGGAGGCCTGGAAAACCATCCCGGCGCTGATGGACGACGCAGCCGCCAGCGGTGAATTCACGTTTCCGCGCAAAGGTGCCATCGTGCGGCCGCAAAAGCACGACTACGAATGGCGCGTCAACGTCACGCAGCTTGCCAATGCGGACGGCAGCGCGGCGGACGGCACCGACGCGGAGTCCCTGTCGGCAGGCGAGCTGGAAGGCCGCCGACAGATCATGAACTACCTGGCGTTTCTGCGCGCCAAGGTGCCCGGTTTTGAACAGGCCTATGTGCTGGACATCGCGCCGCAGCTTGGCATCCGCGAAACGCGCCGCATCGTCGGCGAGGCCGTGCTGACTAAGGAGCACGTGCTGGGCTGCGCGGATTTTCCGGACAGCATCGGCGTGAACGGCTGGCCGTTGGAAATGCACACGGCGGGCGACGTGAAGTGGGTGTGGCCGCCCATCCCCGAATCGCGCGGCTACAACCAGCTGCCGTTTCGCATGATGGTGCCGCGGCGCGGACCGGGCGTGGCCAGCAACGTGCTGGTGGCTGGCCGCTGCGCGTCGATGACGCACGAGGGGCAGTCGGCGGCGCGCGTCAGCGGCAGCTGCTTCGTGATGGGCGAAGCCGCCGGCACCGCATCCGCGATGGCGCTGCGCGACGGCATTGCGCCCGGCGACGTTTCCATTTCCGCGCTGCAGGCGCAATTGAAGCAACAGGGCGCCTTCCTGGGCGGCCACGACTGACCCGCGAGATTCCGACATGACTACGAACCAGGCGGCAAACCCGAAGACGCAAACCGTGATCGTCGTGGGCGGCGGCATTGGCGGGCTGGCGGCTGCGCTGGCGCTGACGCGGCAGGGCATTGCCGTGCAACTGCTGGAGCAGGCCGCGCACATCGGCGAGATCGGCGCCGGCATCCAGCTTGGCCCCAATGCCTTCGCGGCGCTGGATGCCCTGGGCGTGGGCCGCACGGCGCGCGAGCGCGCGGTCTTCACCGACCACATCATCATGATGGATGCGGTGGACGCCAGGGAGGTCGTGCGCATCGACACCGGCGAAGCGTTCCGAGCACGGTTTGGCGGCCCGTATGCGGTGATTCATCGCGCCGACATCCATCTGTCCATTCTGGAGGCCGTGCAGCAGGACCCGCTGATCCAGTTCCGCACGTCTACGCAGATCGCCAGCATGACGCAGGACGATTACGGCGTGGAAGTCGTGGACACGCACGGCAACCGCTACCGCGCCGACGCGGTGGTGGGCGCAGACGGCGTCAAGTCCGTGATCCGCGAGCGCATGGTGGGCGATCCGGCGCGCGTCACAGGTCACGTGGTCTACCGCGCGGTGGTCGAAGAAGAGAACATGCCCCGGGAGCTGCGCATCAACGCCCCGGTGCTGTGGGCCGGGCCGCATTGCCACCTGGTGCACTATCCGCTGCGCGGCGGGCAGCAATACAACCTGGTCGTCACCTTCCATAGCCGCGAGCAGGAAGAATGGGGCGTGCGGGAAGGCAGCAAGGACGAGGTGCTGTCGTACTTCCAGGGCATACACCCGACGCCGCATCAGATGCTGGACCGTCCGACGTCATGGAAGCGCTGGGCGACCGCCGATCGCGAGCCGGTGGAACAGTGGGGCGAGGGCCGCGTCACGATCCTGGGCGATGCCGCGCATCCCATGACGCAATACATGGCTCAGGGCGCCTGCATGGCGCTGGAAGACGCCGTGACGCTGGGCGAGGCCATCAGGCAGTGCGAGCACGACCTGCCCGCCGCCTTCCGGTTGTACGAATCGGTTCGCATCCCGCGCAGTGCGCGCGTGGTGTGGTCGACACGCGAAATGGGCAGGCTCTATCACGCGCGCGGCGTGGAGCGCACCGTGCGCAACATGCTGTGGACGGGGCGCAGCCAGGCCCAGTTCTATGACGCATTGCAGTGGCTGTATGGGTGGAAGGTGGAGAACTGCCTGGCGGGAAGCGCGCCGCAATAGACGGCGCGGCAATAAAGGACGCAGCAAAAGCTGCAGAGAATGACGCAGCAATAGTTGCAGCAATAGTCGCAGCAAAAGACACAGCAGGGAAAACGCCGCTTGCCAAAGAGCACGCGGCATACAAGCATCAGAACAAGAGGAGACAACCATGCACAAAAGCACCATCCGCGGCGCAGCCGCCGTCATGCTTTCATTGGCCTCGTACGCGGCCAGCGCCCAGCAGAAACCTGTGGATATCGGATTCATCGGCACGCTGTCCACGCCTGCCGGCTACATCGGCGAAGACGAGCGCGACGCCTTCATGCTGGCCGTCAAGGAAGGCGGCGGCAAGCTGGGCGGCGTGCCGGTCAACGTGCGCGTCGAGGACGACGCGCTCAAACCTGCCAACGCCAAGCAGATCGCCGACAAGATGGTGCAAGGCGGCGTGCGGCTGTTCACCGGCATCAATTTTTCGAACGTCATGGCCGCCGTCGGGCCTACCGTGCTCAACGCCGGCGCCTTCTACGTCAGCCTGAACGCCGGCCCGTCCAACTTCGCCGGCAAGGCCTGCAACCCCAATTACTTCTCGGTGGCGTTCCAGAACGACTCGTACGCCGACACCGCCGGCATGGCGGCCAATGAGCTGGGCGCCAAGCGCGTCGTCATCATGGCCCCGAACTACCAGGCCGGCCGCGATGCCATCGCCGGCTTCAAGCGCACCTACAAAGGCGAGATCGCCGACGAAATCTACACCAAGCTCGAGCAGGCAGACTTCTCGGTGGAGCTGGCGCGCATCCGCTCGCTCAATCCCGACGCCATCTTCCAGTTCCATCCGGGCGGCGCGGGCATCAACCTGACCAAGCAGTTTGCCAACTCGGGCCTGGCGGACAAGATCAAGATGATCACGCCCATCTACTCGATGGACGACCGCATGCTGGCCGCCACCGGCACCGCGGGCAAGGGCTTCTACCTGAGCTCGCTGTGGAGCGCCGACCTGGACAACCCGCAGAGCAAGCACTTCGTCGAAGCCTTCACCAAGGCCTACAACCGCGCGCCCACCGCCTACGCGGCCCAGGCCTACGACACCGCCAATCTGATCGGCTCCGCGTTGAAGGCCGTGAACGGCGACATCACCGGCAAGCCCGACGACTTCCGCAATGCGTTGCGGCGCGCGGACTTTCCCAGCGTGCGCGGCAAATTCAAGTTCGGCCCGAACCAGCATCCGATCCAAGACTGGTATCTGCTGCACATTGAAGCGGGTCCCGACGGCAAGCTGGTCTACAAGAATCTGAAGGTGCTTGCCCGCGACCACACGGACGTGCATGCCGCGGACTGCAAGATGCCATGACGCGGCACAAGGCACGCGGCGCCGGGCTCGCTGGCGCCGCGCGGCCTAGCCATTCAGGCTCTCCCGAGAAGGAGTCGTAATGCTGATGTTCCTGGAGCAGGTCCTGAACGGCCTGCAGTACAGCGCCTTGCTGTTTTTGTTGTCGGCGGGATTGACGCTGGTGTTCGGCATCATGAACGTCATCAACCTGACGCACGGTTCGTTCTACATGGTGGGCGCGTTCTGCGCGGCCAGCGCGGCGGCGTCCACGGGCTCGTTCGCGGCCGCCCTGCTGGCTGCGCTGGCCGGCGCGGCGCTGTACGGGCTGATCGTCGAACTGCTGGTCATCCGTCACCTGTACCGGCGCGATCACCTGGATCAGGTGCTGGCCACGCTGGGGCTCACGCTATTCACCAACGAACTAGTGACCGTGCTGTTCGGCCGCAGCCCGCCCTTCATGGACATCCCGCCTTTTCTGTCGGGATCCGTTGCGCTGCTGCCCGGCTTGAACTATCCCATCATGCGGCTCGCCTTCATCGGTGCGGGCGCGCTGGTGGCGGTGGGCCTCTGGTTGCTGATCTCGCGCACGCGGGTCGGGATGCTGGTGCGCGCCGGCGCCGACGACGGCGAGATGGTCGACGCGCTGGGCGTGAACATCCAGCGCCTCTTCACTTTGATCTTCACGCTGGGCGCCCTGCTCTGCGGCTTTGCGGGCGTCATGGCCGCGCCTTTGCTGGCAGTGGAGATCGGCATGGGCGAGCGCATTCTCATCACCACGTTCGTCGTCATCGTGGTGGGCGGCGTCGGCTCCGTGCGCGGCGCGCTGGTGGGGTCGCTGATGATCGGCATGACCGATGCGCTGGGGCGCGCCTACATCCCCTTCTGGATGTCGCGCCTGCTGCCGCCCGAGCTCTCGGACTCCGCAAGTTCGAGCCTCGTGTCCGCCAGCATCTACATCCTGATGGCCATCGTGCTGCTGTTCAAGCCGCGCGGACTGGTGCCGGCCCAGCGCTAGGAAAGATATTCATGACCAGACCCACTTCAACGAATCCCGCTGCCGGACCGCTATCTGACACCGGCGGCGCGGGCGCATCGGTGTCCGACACCCGAGGCGGCACTCCAAACCGTGACGGCGCGTCGAGGGTGTCAGACATTTCCTCTGCTGGCAGACCGCGCATCACCCGCAGCGTCGTCGTCAACGCGATCGGGCTGTTGCTCTTTGTGCTGGTGCCGGCCATCGCGCAAGCCACGGGCGAGAGCTTTCTCGTCAACCTCATGACGCGATTTCTCATTTATGCCATCGCAGCTGTCAGTCTGGATCTGATCCTGGGCTACGGCGCCATGGTCAGCTTCGGCCACGCCGCATTCTTCGGGCTAGGCGGCTACGTCATCGGCATCGCTGCCTTCCACGTCAACATGGGCGAGACGATCTTTGGCTGGAGCGGCAGCAATGCCGCGCTGGTCATGTGGCCGCTCGCCGTCGCGGTTGCCGCGCTGGCCGGGCTGGTTGTGGGCTTTCTGTCGCTGCGCACGTCCGGCGTGCAGTTCATCATGATCACGCTCGCCTTCGGGCAGATGCTGTACTTCATCCTTGTCGGACTGATGATCTACGGCGGTGACGACGGCCTGTCGATCGATGCGCGCAACACGTTGCCGGGGCTGAACGTGAACGATCCGGCCACCTTCTACTACGTGTGCCTGGCGCTCATGACCCTTTGGATCATCGTGTGCCGGCGCATCGTCAATTCGCCGTTCGGCATGGCACTGCAGAGCATCAAGCAGAATCCGCGCCGCAGCATCGCCCTGGGCCTCGCGCCGCTGCGCTATCGCCTCACGGCGTTCGTGCTGTCGGCTGCCGGGACCGGGCTTGCCGGCGCGCTGTGGGCCAATTACGCGCTCTTTGTCAGCCCGGACATGTCCGCCTGGCAGAAGTCCGGCGAGCTCATGGCCATGGTCATCCTGGGCGGGATGGGTTCGATCTTCGGCCCGGTGCTCGGCGTGGCCGTGTACCTCGGCCTGGAGCAGGTCGCCACCGGCTGGACCGAGCATTGGATGCTGATCCTGGGACCTGTGCTGGTGCTGGTGGTGCTCTTCGGCAAACGCGGCGTGTACGGCTGGCTCGTGGGAGGCAAGCAATGACCCACCCTAAACTGGAGATCCGCGGCCTGCAGAAATCCTTTGGCGCGGTACACGCCACGCAGGGCGTCGACCTCGCGGTCCGGCCCGGCGAGCTGCACGCCCTCATCGGCCCCAATGGCGCGGGCAAGACCACGCTGCTATCGCAGATCAGCGGTGAAATCCTGCCCGATGCCGGCAGCATCTGGCTCGACGGCGCCGACATCACGAGCATGCCTGCCTACCGGCGCCCCGCCGCGGGCCTGGCCCGTTCGTTTCAGATCAGCCAGCTCTACCCCGACTTCAGCGCCGAAGACAACGTCGCCATGGCCGTGCAGGCGCGCAGCCCGGGCGGTTTCAACCTGTGGCGCAACGCGCGGCGCATGGCCCGGCTGCGCGAACCGGCGCGCGATGCGCTCGAACGTGTCGGTCTTGCCGGACGCGCCGGCGTGCGCGTGTCCGCGCTGGCGCACGGTGAAAAGCGCCAGCTCGAAATTGCCATGGCGCTGTCGCTGGACGCCTCCGTGCTGTTGCTGGACGAACCGATGGCCGGCATGGGCGCCGAGGAATCGCAACGCATGACGGCGCTGCTCCAGACCTTGAAGGGCCGCTACGCCATCCTGCTGGTCGAACACGACATGGACGCCGTCTTCGCGCTGGCCGACCGCGTCACCGTGCTGGTCTACGGCAAGACCATCTTCACCGGCACGCCCGACGAGGTGCGCCGCCATCCCGACGTGCGCGCCGCCTATCTGGGCGAGGAGGACTGATGCTGCAAGTGAACCAACTGCAAGGCGGCTACGGCGCCAGCAAAGTGCTTTTTGGCGTCGACCTGGACATCGCGCCTCGGCAGGTTGTCTCGCTGATCGGCCGCAACGGCATGGGCAAGACCACGACCGTCAAGACGCTGATGGGCATGTTGCCCGCGCAGGGCGGCGCCGTCCTGCTCGACGGCAAACCCATCACCGGCATGGCCCCGCACCGCATCGCGCAGCTAGGCATCGGTCTCGTCCCCGAAGGCCGCCGCGTGTTTGGATCGCTATCCGTCGAAGAAAACCTCGTCGCCACCGCGCGCAACACGCACGCAGGATGGCACGTCGGCCGCGTCTTCGACCTGTTTCCGCGCCTGAAGGAACGCCGCACCCAATCCGCCCGCACGCTATCCGGCGGCGAACAGCAGATGCTGGCTGTCGGCCGCGCCCTGCTCATCAACCCACGCCTGCTCATCCTGGACGAAGCCACCGAAGGCCTCGCGCCCCTGATCCGCCAGGAAATCTGGAACTGCCTGCGCCGCTTGAAGGAAGAAGGCCAGACCATTCTTGTGATCGACAAGAACCTCAAGGAAATGGCGACCCTGGTTGACCGCCACCACGTCCTGGAAAAAGGCCGCGTCGTCTGGCAAGGCAGCCCCGCCGAGCTGGCCGCGCAGCCCGACCTGGCGCACCGCTATCTGGGGGTCTAGGCGCAGGCCGCTAGTCCTGTGACTCGCAAAAGCTGAGCCGATTGCCAAACGGATCGATCACCGCCATCACGCGCCCCCAAGGCATCTCCTCGACGCCGGGCCGCATGTAGGCATACTGCCTGGCGCTGACCTCCGCGTGGAATTCATCTACGCCCTGCATCCGCACGAATACGGCCGACCCCGGCGTCGCGTCGCCATGATGCTCGGACAGATGCAGCACCAGATCCCCGCGATGCACCTGTGCGTACAGCGGAAAACCCGCCTCGAAGCGGTGCTCCCAGTCCCAGGTGAACCCCAGGAAATCCAGATAGAAGTCGCGCGCCTTTTCCACGGAGAAAATGCGCAGGATCGGAATGGCGGCTTGAAGGTGCATGGCGGGGCCTTGGTAGTATGCGAAAAATCCAGCATAGAACAGAAGCCCACACATGCCCATCGCCACCCCAGACTCCTGGAAGCACCTGCCCGCGCCGGCGCAGCGTGAACCGCTGCATTTTCAGGGGCGTTTTACCGCCGACGAGTACGCCCGCTTGCAACAGGGCTTCGTGCCGAAGGAGATGGAAGACAAATGGTTCATCTACCTGCACGACGGCTGGCTGCGTTTGCATCGCAGTTGGACCGGCAACTGGATTTATGCACTGCGGCTTGAGCAGGACGGCGATGCGTGGACGGTGACCGATTCGTGGGTGAATCGTGATCCGGAGCAGTACCGGCTTACCGATGCGGAGTATGACCGGGATTCGCTGCGGAGGATGCTGCAGTGGCTGATCAAGGGGCCGGCGGTTTGATGCGCATCGATTGATCGACGTGCCGCTGAGCATATTCAGCGCCTTACCAGGCGCGTGGCGATGCGCCGTATCGCGCCTTGAAGATCTTGCTGAAATGACTGAGGCTTGAGTAGCCCAAGTCGCCGGCCACCTGCGTGACGCTCATGCCGCTGCGCAGCAGGTCCGAGGCGCGAACCAGCCGCGCGTCGCTCAGATAGGCGTGCACCGAACGGCCGACGGTTTCGCGCATCAATTCCTGCAGCCGCCTTTCGGACAAGCCCACCATCCGCGCAACACGCCCCGGCGGCCACTGTTCCGAGCAGCGTTCCCGCAGCAAGCGGCAAGCTTGCTGCACCTGCTGACGCTCCTCTGCGGCGGGTCCCTTCAGCACTTGCTGCACGGAAAGCAATTCCACAAAGGCAGCCAGCGTCTCGAGCGACTTGGCGCGGTACCAGATCCGTCGCGCCTCGGGCGCCGTCGGCGCGTTGCGGGAAATGTCGGTGGCCAACGTCAGCAGGCTGGCCGGCGCGTCCAGCATTGCGACCAACGATCCGTGGGTCGGCACGCTGACGTCGTGGCGAAACCGTTGGGTCAGCAGGGTGATGGGCGCCGAGTCGCCTGCACGGGCGAGCGCATCAGGCGTGTATCGGATATCCAGCATCCGGACGCGCCGATTCGCGTAAAGGTGCGTGGTCCACCCCAACGGCTGTTCGTGGTTGAAGAGCAGCGCCGCGCCCCCGGTCACCTTCAGCGGTTTGCCGCCGTCCAACGCCAGCACGGCGTCGCCCTCCAGCCATACCTGCATGCCGAACACCGGCGCGCCCGGCGCGGGAATTGTCAGCGCCGCCGATGGGCAGCCGTCCAGCACCACCACACTGACGCCTTCCTCGACGCGCACCACGCACTGGATGACGTTTTCCCAGTCTTGCGTCGCGGGCACGGTGGGAAGTGTCCCTCGCCACCATTCGTGAGGCTTGGCGGGAGCGGTGTACGGGTCAAGCGAGAGCTCAGCGGACATGGGAAACAAGCGCAATTGCGCCGAGTGCAGCAAAACCGTCAATGGGCGCCGCGAAATCGTCAGACATCCGGCGGGTGTTCTGGAATCATGCCGTCGCACAAGAATGATTCTTGTTAATTATAAATTGATCAGGTGGTAACCCCGTGTCCTTCTCCGTCAAGCCGTTGCCGTTGGCATTGCTCGCCGCCTTTGCGGCGTCCGCGTCCGTCGGCGCGCAACCCGTTCCTTCGGCGGCCGCCGATGTCTCCACGTTGTCGCCGGTTGTGGTGCAGGGATCGAGCGATGCGTCGCCGACCTCCGGCGCCGACTTCGTCGCCACGCGCAGCCGGTCCGGCACCAAGTCGGACGCGGCCCTGATCGACACGCCCCAGACCATCAACGTCATCACCCGCAATGAAATGGACTGGCGTGGCGTCACCTCGCTGGCGCAGGCCGTCCGCTACACGCCGGGCATCTTCGCCCAGTACGGCGACAACGACGTGCGCTATGACTGGCTGACCATCCGCGGGTTCACCCCGGCGCGCTATCTGGATGGCCTGCTTCTCCCCTTCGGCGCGCGGGGATACGCGCAGCCGCGCATCGACACCTATGGCCTGGAACGGATAGAGATCCTGAAGGGACCGTCGTCCGGCCTTTACGGCCAGAGCGCCCCGGGCGGGCTGGTGAACATGACCAGCAAGCGACCCACCGCCGAGCCGATCAATGAAGTCGTCCTGCAGGCGGGCAGCTTCAACCGGTACCAGGGCTCCTTCGACTTTTCCGGTCCGGCCGACGACGAAGGCAAATTTCTGTATCGCCTGACCGGCACCTTGCGCGATAGCGATACGCAGTACCAGCACGTCGACGATGAACGCCAGTTCATCGCGCCCAGCTTCACCTGGCGCCCGTCGTCCGACACCAGCCTGAATCTGAACGTGCAGTACCAGAAGATCACCAGCCACGGCGGCGGCGGCGCGCCCGTGTTGCCGGTCATCGGCACGCTGGAGAAAAGCAGCGCTGGCTACATTCCGCGCGACCGCTTCGTGGGCGAACCCGGCTACGACATCTTCACCAACGAGCAGACCATGGTGGGCTACACGTTGGACCACCGCCTGAACGACACCTGGAGCGTGCGGCAAAGCGCCCGCTACACCAACGTGGACACCAACACCCGCCGCGTGCAGATCGGCGCGATGGCGTCCGAGACCCAGGCGATCCGTTACGCGTGGGCCTTCCCCGAGACATCGCATGCGTTCCAGATCGACAATCAGGTGAACGCCAAATTCACGGCCGGCCCCACACGCCACGACCTCACCTTCGGCCTGGATTACCTGCGGGAAAAATCCCGCTACAACGAAAGCAGCCCGGGGCTGATGCTGCCGCCAGCGTCGCCGCTGTTCGACGTGTTCAACCCCGACTACGGCACACCGGTGACGCGCCCGCCCACGGCCACCAAGATCAACATGACGCGCAACCAGTTGGGCGTGTACGCGCAGGACCAGATCGAACTTGACCGTCTGCTATTCACGTTGGTGGGCCGTTACGATTGGACCGAAGGCACCACCGATACCGGCGCGCGCGGCAGCGCCGGGCAATGGGCATGGACCTCGCGCGATGCCGACGCCAACCGCTTCACCGGCCGGCTCGGCGTCACGTATCGCTTTGACAACGGTCTGGCGCCCTATCTGAGCTATTCCACGTCCTTCCAGCCCGTCACCGGCGTGATGCGCGACGGCTCGCCGCTCAAGCCGACGACCGGCGAGCAGTACGAGGCCGGCATCAAGTTCCAGCCCAACGGCTACGCCAGCTTCGTGACGCTGTCGGCGTTCCAGATCAACCAGAACAACGTCAGCACGCCGGACCCGGTCAATACCAGCTTTGTCGTGCAGACCGGCCAGGTTCAGGTGCAGGGACTGGAGCTGGAGGGCAAGGCCAGTTTCGACAACGGCCTGGATCTGACGATGTCGTACGCGCTGAGCGACAGCGAGATCACCAAGAGCAACAATCCCGCGCAGCGCGGCAATCAGCTCAACTTCGTGCCGCGCCATCAGGCCGCCCTGTGGGCCGACTACACGCTGCGCGACGGCCCGTTGCAGGGCGTGGGCCTGGGCGCGGGGGTGACGTACCGCGGCGGCTTCTATGGCGATCTGAACAACAACTACGCCATCCCGGCCGTGACATTGGTCGATGCGGCGATCCGCTACGACTTGGGCCGCGCCAGCCCCGCCCTTGCCGGCGCGCAGGTCGCGTTGAACGTGTCCAACCTGTTCGACAAGCGTTACGTGGCCAACTGCCTGGGCACAGCCGTGAGTTGCTATTGGGGCGCAGAACGCACCGTCATGGCGACGTTGCGGTATCGCTGGTAATCCCCGGCATCCCGGGCGGTCGGCATCAGTTGCGCTTGCTGATCGCCCTGGCTGCCCGGATCACCAGCGGCCCCAGTTCCTCCCGCGCACGCGCCAGCGACCAGCGCGGCTTCGGCACGGATATGTTGACCGCACCCAGCGGATCGCCGTTGTCGCCATAAATCACCGCCGCGACATTCAAATCCCCCGCGAAGAACTCTTCGTCGGCATAGGCGTACTGATTCCGTCTTGCCTCGTCGATCAACGCGCGCAGCCGGTCGATATCGGTGGTGGTGTGCGGCGTGTACTTCGCGCACGTCACGCTACGCAACCTGAGATCGAGTTCATCCGGCGGCAGCAACGCCCATAGCGCGCGCCCCGACGCGGTCGCCACGCAGGGAATCTGCGTGCCCACCGGCAGGTACTCGGGAATGTGCCTAGCCGGCGCGACGCGCATGACGAACACCATGTTGTCGCCGTCGGGCACGGCCAGATTGACGATCTCGCCGCACTCCTGGTTGACCTGATGCAGCACCGCATGCGCATGCTGGAACAAGGGCTGCCGGTAGAGATAGCTGTAGCCCAGCCCCACGGCCTTGACCGTCATGCTGTAGCGCTTGCTGCGCGGATCCTTGAACAGGTAGCCGGTCTTTTCCAGCGTGTAGGCCACGCGCTGGGCCGAGCCGATGGTGATGCCGTTTTCGCGGGCCATCTCCTGAAGGCTCAAAGAGGCGTGCCCCCGGAAGGACTCGAGCACGGCGAGCCCTTTTTCCAGCGACTGGATCAACAAGGCGGAAGGTTCAGACATTCGGATTCGGTTTGGGTAGCAGGGACGGAGTTTGCCCGCGGGGAGCCGGAAAGTCCGGCAGCCTAGGGAAACCCTTACGTTGTAGCCGGACCCGGCGAGCAGTATAAAAATACTCGCAGTTATCGTTATACGTAGATTGTTATCGAATAGCGATATTTAATCAATCCGGATCTTCATGCAACCGCATCCGCCTCAAACGCCGACGCCCTCCGCCGCTCCAATGCCCGCTTCTGCTTCTGGCCCGTCCGACACGGCGCTGCCCGCCTCGGTCGACGTCGCCATCGTTGGTGGCGGCATCATCGGCATCAGCACCGCCTATTCCCTCGCGCGCGCCGGACTGCGGGTCGCCGTGTTCGAGAAAGGCACGCTGGCCTGCGAACAGTCGTCGCGCAATTGGGGCTGGGTGCGCACGCTGGGCCGCGATCTGCCGGAAGTGCCGCTGGCGCAACGCGCCAACCGGCTATGGGCAGAGATCCAGGAAAAGGTGGACGTGGGTTTCCGCCGCAGCGGCATCTTCTACCTGCAGGAAAACGACGCGGACGCGGCCGGCCATCAGGCGTGGCTGGACGGGGCACGCGCGCATGGCGTGGATGCGCGCCTGCTGGATCGCCGCACGGTGCAGGACATGCTGCCGTCGACGGGACGTGCCTGGACAGGCGCCATGTACAGCCCGACGGACGGGGTCGCCGAACCGCAGATGGCGACGCGCGGTATCGCCTCGCTGGCGCGCGCCGCGGGCGCACACATTGTTGAGCACTGCGCCGTGCGCGGCGTGGAGCGCAGCGCGGGCCGCGTCAGCGCCCTGATCACGGAGCACGGCCGCGTTGCCACGCAGGCGGTGCTGGTGGCGGCCGGCGCCTGGTCGCGGCTCTTTTGCGGCAATCTGGGCGCCGACTTCCCGCAGTTGAAGGTGCGTGGATCCGTGCTGCGCACGACGCCGCTCGACGCGGGACCGCAGGCGGCGATCAACGGCAAGGACTTCACCTGCCGCAAACGTGCCGATGGCGGCTATTCGGTGTCGCAGTTCGGCGCGTCGATGGCGGACGTGGTGCCCGACACCTTCCGCCTCATGCCGCATTTCTTCAGCGCGTGGCGGGCCAACAGCAGCTTCGTGCGGCTGCGTTTCGGCAAGCGCTTCTTCGAGGAACTGAAGATCCCGAACCATTTTCCGGCCGACCGCGAATCGCCTTTCGAGCGGCATCGCGTGCTGGATCCATCGCCGTCCAGTCGCGGCGTGGCGCAAGCCTGGCGCCGGCTGGTTCACGCCTTTCCCGCATTCCGCGAAGCACGTATTGCGCAGTCCTGGGCCGGCTACATCGATGTCACGCCCGACGCGATGCCTGTCATGGACGCGGTGCCCGGCCTGCCCGGGCTCTACCTTGCTTCCGGTTTCTCGGGCCACGGTTTCGGCATCGGCCCGGCGGCGGGCGAGTTGATGGCGCAGTTGATCCAGGGCCAAACGCCCGCCATCGACCTGCTCCCGTTCCGCTACGGCCGCTACGGGACCTGACGGGCACGCATTGAAATCATGCATACAACAAAAGGGGAGTTCTTCCATGGATAGTCACATCGCCGACCTGCATCGCCGCGCCACCGTCGTCGACGGTCTGGTCTTCTTCAGCGACGGCAGCACCCGCGACATGCTGGCCGGCGGCGTCAGCGCCATCAACGTCACCGTCAGCGACATGGGCGCGGACTTCGAGCAGGCGCTGCGCGACTGCATGGCCTGGCGCCAACGCTGCGCCGCGCCGGACTCGTCCTGGCTGCTGGTGGAAACGGCCGACGACATTGCGCGCGCCAAGCAGACCGGCAAGCTGGGGCTCATCATGGGCTGGCAGAACGGCAAACCCTTGGGCGACCAGATCGACCGCGTCGCCCTGTTCCATGAATTGGGCATGCGCGTCATTCAGCTGACCTACAACGAGGCCAATCTGCTGGGCGACGGATGCCTGGAAAAGCGCAACGCCGGCCTGAGCGATCTGGGCGTGAAGATGGTTGCGGAGATGAACCGCGTGGGCATCGCCATCGACCTCAGCCATTGCGCGCCGCAGACCTGCCTGGACGCCGCCCGGCACAGCACCAGGCCCGTGCTGCTGACCCACGCCAACGCCAACGCCGTGATCGCCCGGCCGCGCAACAAGTCGGACGACGTCATCAAGGCGGTCGTCGCGACGGGCGGCGTGGTCGGATGCAGCATCCATGCCTACCTGAGCTGGCGCGGCGATCCCCGCCAGCAGCCGCTGCTGTCGGACTTCGTCGCGAACGTGAAGTACATCGGCGAACTGGTCGGCTATGAACACGTGGGCATCGGCACGGATTTTCCGTCGGTCGACACCTACGAGGCCGTGCGCCATGTGATGGTGATGTCGCGCACCAAGTACGCGAAATCGGGCGGCGACTTTTCTGATGCCTTTGGCGATGTGATGGAAGCGCGCTACCCCGTCGAAACGCCGACGCCGGCGCAATTTCCCGCATTTACCCACGCGCTGCACGAGGCCGGACTGACGGACAGCCAGATCGCCGGCGTACTCGGCGGCAACTTCCAACGCGCGTTCGCGCAGGCCTGGGCCACTGCCTGATTCGAATGGAGAACATCATGATCCCGCGACTGCTCCGCACCCTGACCGCCGCGCTGGCTTGCGCGGCCCGCGCGCCGCGCGCGTTGGCGCTTGCCAGCGCTGTTCTGGCAGCGCCCCTGGCCACGGCCGCGCCCTTCCCCGCGCAGCCGATTCACATCATCGTGCCCTATCAGGCGGGCGGCTCCACCGACACCGTCATCCGCAAATTCGCCGAGCTGGCCGCGCCCGAACTGGGCCAGGCCATCGTCATCGAAAACCGCGGCGGGGCCGGCGCAACCATGGGCGCACGCGCCATCAAGACCGCGCGTCCCGATGGCTACACGCTGGCCGTCCTGCCCAGCCCGGTCTATCGCATGCCGCACATCCAGGACATGGGCTACGACCCGACACGCGATTTCACCTACGTCATGATGCTCAGCGGCTACACGCTGGGCGTGGCGGTGCCCGCGGGCTCGCCGCACAAGACGTGGGCAGATTTCATCCGCTATGCGAAACAGCATCCGAATGAGGTCACCTACGGCACGGCCAGCGTCGGCAGCGCGTCCAACGTGATGATGGAAGACATCGCCGCACGCAACGGCGTGACCTGGCGCCACATCCCGTACAAAGGCGAATCCGAAGTGCTGACGGCGGTGATGGGCGGACAGGTGACGGCATACGCCGGCTCGACGACCGTGCAGCCGCAGGTGCAATCGGGAAAGATGCGCATGCTGGTGACCTGGGGCGAACATCGCAGCGCGCAGTATCCGGACACGCCCACGCTGCACGAACTTGACGGCACGCCGCCCGCCAACGCGCCGTTCGGCATTGCAGGTCCCAAGGACATGCCGCCCGCCGTTGTCGCCAAGCTGCATGCCGTCTTCAAGCAGGTGGCCGAATCCGAGGCCTTCAAGCAGATCCTGACGCAATACGGCCAGGAACTGGTCTACATGGACGGCAAGGACTACGCCGCCTATGCCGCGCAGCAGTACGCGCTGGAAGCGGAGATCGTCCGCAAGCTGGGGCTGGCCGCGAACAAGTAGGCCGGCCCGATCCGGCTGCGCCGCCGCAACCGGGCCTCACGCATCAAGGCGGCGCGGGATCCGACAACGGCCGGTATCTGCAAGGGCGCCGGCCAGCAAGAAGCATCCAGGAGTCATCCATGATCATTCGAGCACTCGCCACACGTCCCGCGCGCCGCCGCGCCCTCGCTGCCATGTGCGGCCTTGCAGGCCTGCTGGCCGCCGCACTGCCCGTTGCGGCGTCGGCCCAGGCGTGGCCTGCCAAGCCGATACGCATGATCGTCGGCTACCCGCCGGGCGGCGGCACGGACACCGTGGCGCGCATGCTGGCGCAGCAACTCAGCCAGGAGATCAAGCAACCCGTCGTGGTCGAGAACCGCGCGGGGGCCAGCGGCACCATCGCCACCCAGCAGGTCGTGCGGGCCGAGCCTGACGGCTACACCGTGCTGTTCGCCACGGCGTCGCCGCTGACCGGGGCCCCGCTCACGGTCAAGGACCTGCAATATGATCCGATGAACGACCTGATCCCGGTCACTCTGGTCGGCGGCGGCCCCTTCATCCTGGTTGCGAACCCGGCTTTTCCGCCCAACACGCTGCCTGAACTGGTTGAGTACGCGCGCAGCCGTCCCGGCGAGATCAACTACGCGTCGCCGGGCATCATGACCGCCAATTTCTTTTTCTCCGAGCAACTGAACATGGATGCCGGGATCAAGACCACGCATGTCCCCTACCGCGGCAGCGCCGCGCTTTTGAACGACGTCATCGCCGGCCAGGTGCAATACACGCTGGACACGCCGGGCACCACGCTGACCTTCATCCGCAACGGCAAGCTGAAGGCGCTGGCGATCTTCAGCGAAAAGCGCCTGAACCGGGCGCCCGAGATTCCCACCGCCAAGGAAAGCGGCTATCCGAATCTGGTGGGCGGTTCCTGGTATGGACTGCTGGTGCCCAAGGGCACGCCGCCGGAGATCGTCGACGGCCTGTACAAGGCCACGAAGTCCGCGTTGTCCAGCGCGGACGTGCGCAGCGCCATGGAAGGACGCGACGTGATCGTGCAAGGCACCTCGCCCGACGAATTCAGCCGCTTCCTGCACGCCGAGTTCAAGCGCTGGCAGGACGTGACGCAAAAGCTGGGCATCACCCCGCAATGACCGATTGAGCCCGCGCAGGCACGCAAGCCCCCTCTTCCGACCGGAGTCTTCGATGTCCCATTCCCCCTACGCCCCGGACCTGACCGCGGGAAGCGCCCCCACCTCCATGCGCCCCGCGCTCGCCGGGCTGAATCACATGATCTCGGCCGGCCACTATCTGGCCACGCAGGCAGGCATGGACGTCCTGCAGGCCGGCGGCAACGCCGTCGACGCGGGCGTGGCGGCCGGCATTGCATTGGGCGTGGTCCAGAGCGACATCGTCAACTTCGGCGGCGTCGCGCCTATCCTGGTCTATCAGGCCAAGGCGCAAAAGGTGTGGAGCATTTCCGGGCTTGGCTATTGGCCGCAGGCCGCGCGGCTGGAGACGTTTCTGGAAAAGCACGGCGGCACGATCCCAGCGGGCGTGCTGCGCACCGTCATGCCGGCGGCGCCCGACGCGTGGATCACCGCGCTGGAACGATTCGGCACCATGCGTTTCGGCGAGGTCGCGGCCGGCGCCATCCGGCTGGCGCGAGACGGCTTCGTCATGTATCCGCTGATGGCCGAAGTGCTGGCCGAGAACCAGAAGAACTACGCGCGGTGGGCCTCCAGCGCGGCCATCTACCTGCCCGGCGGCAAGCCGCCCGAGGCGGGATCGCTATTCCGCCAGGCCGACCTGGCGCGCAGCATCCAGTACATGGCGGACGAAGAGCGCGCGCATTCCGGAAACAGCCGCCAGGCGGGCCTGGCCGCCGCGCGGCGCGCATTCTACGAAGGCGACATCGCTGCGGCGATCGTCAAGTATCACCGCGACGAAGGCGGGCTGATCACCCACGAGGACTTGCGAGGCTTTGCTGTGGAGGTCGAGCCGGCGCTGTCCACCGACTTCAACGGCACGCAGGTGCATAGCTGCGGTTTCTGGTGCCAGGGCCCTTCGCTGCTGCAGATGCTGAACATCCTGGAGCCTTGCGACTTGCGCGCGCTGGGCCACAACTCCGCCCCCTATGTGCATCTGCTGACCGAAGCCATCAAACTGGCCTTCGCCGATCGCGAGGTGCATTACGCCGATCCGCGCCATGCGCGGGTGCCGCAAGCGGCGCTGCTGTCAAAGGACTATGCGCGCGCGCGGCTCGCCATGATCGCCCTGGATCGGGCGGGCCCCGACATGCCGCCGGCGGGCCGGCTTCCCCACGCGCGGGACATCGACCTGCGCGAGGCCGGGCCCGATGACATGGCGCGCACGGATCCGCGCCTGGATACGTCTTATGTGGCGGTCGTCGACAAGGACGGCAACGCGTTTTCGGCCACGCCCAGCGATGGCTCCTACAACGTGCCCGTCATTCCCGGCACCGGCATCTGCGCGTCGGGACGCGGCAGCCAATCCTGGGCCGAGGCCGGCCATCCGTGCGCCATCGGACCGGGCCGCAGGCCGCGGCTCACGCCCAACCCCTCGCTCGCCATCCGGCCCGGCCAGTACGTCATGCCTTTCGGCACGCCGGGCGGCGACGTGCAGTGCCAGGCCATGCTGCAGACGTTCCTGAACATGGAGGTGTTCGGCATGGACGTGCAGCAGGCGGTCGAGGCGCCGCGCTTTGCCAGCTTCAGCTTCCCGTCGTCGTTCGAGCCGCACAACGCCATGCCGGGCCGGCTGATGATCGAAGACCTGATCCCACGCAGCGCGGGCGACGCGCTCGCAGAAATGGGCCATACCGTGAAATGGTGGAACGGCCATAGCTGGCGGGCCGGCGCCGTCTGCATGGTCCGGCACGATCTGGATAGCGGCGTGCGCTGGGGCGGCGCGGACCCGCGCCGGCCGGCTTACGCGATGGGCTGGTAGGCATGCGCGGCGGCTGGCATCAACAGAAAGCAAAACGCCCGTCAGGAAAGCATCCCGGCGGGCGTTGAAACTGCATCGCAACAGGCATCCGGTTAAAGACGCCCGTTGCCAGCGCCATCAATTCAGGCTGGCGCCCGAGATCTTCACGATCTCCTGATACTTCGCCATCTCGGCCTTCACGAACGCGGCGAACGCCTCAGGCGTCATCGAGCCCGCCTCGGAACCCATCGTCAGCAGACGCTGCTTCACATCGGGCTGCGCCATCGCGTCGGCATACGCCTTGTTCAGCTTGGCCACCACCGGCGCCGGCGTGCCGCCCGTCGTGAACACGCCAAACCACGTGCCCAGGTCAAAGCCCTTCACGCCCGATTCTTCAACCGTCGGCACGTCAGCCAGCAACGACGAACGCTGCGCCGTCGTCACGGCCAGCGCCTTGACCTTGCCGTCCTTGATCAGCGGCGCCGACGCCGCCAGGTTGTCGAACATGAAATCCGACTGGCCCGACAGCAGCGCCAGTTGCGCCGGCGCCGCGCCTTGATAGGGGATGTGCTCGACGTTGATGCCCGCGCGCGCCTTCAGGAGCTCGCCCGACAGATGGCCCGCGCTGCCGTTGCCGCCCGAACCGTAGTTCAGCTTGCCCGGGTTCTTCTTTGCGTAATCGATCAGGTCCGCCAGCTTCTCGATCTTGTTCTTTTCGGCGAACTCCACATTCATCACCAGCACGTTCGGCACCGCCGCCACGATCGTCACCGGCGCGAAATCCTTGACCGGGTCGTACGGCAGGTTGGCGAACAGCCACGGATTGATCGCGTGCGTGGCCACCGCGCCCATCACCAGCGTGTAGCCGTCAGGCTGCGCCTTCGCCACCAGGTCCGCGCCGATGTTGCCGCCCGCGCCCGAACGGTTTTCCACAATCACCGGCTGACCCAGCGAGCCGCGCACCTTCTCGGCCAGCATGCGCGCCATCGTGTCCAGCGGGCCACCGGGCGGGTAAGGCACGACGAAGCGGATCGGCTTCGTCGGGAAATCGGCGGCCTGAGCCAACGCCGGGGCGCTGAAAGGCAGGGTCGCGGCCAGCGCCACGGCGCCTTGCAACAGGGCGCGGCGCACGGCGCTGCGGGGGGTATTCGACATGGTGTGTTCTCCTCACTCCGGATCAATGGCGGTCAGTAGCATACCCCACCGGCGTGACGGAGGTAACAAAGGGCTACCGGCAAGAACGCCCAGAATTCCCGGGATTGGCAGTCCGCACCAATGAAAAACCGCCTGAAGGCGGTTTGGCGGATCAGTGCAGGATCTGGCTCAGGAAGAGCTTGGTCCGTTCGTTCTGCGGGTTGTCGAAGAACTCGTCCGGGTTGTTCTGTTCGATGATCTCGCCGCGGTCCATGAAGATCACGCGGTTGGCGACCTTGCGCGCGAAACCCATTTCGTGGGTCACGCAGATCATCGTCATGCCGCTTTCCTGGGCCAGGCTGACCATCACGTCCAGCACTTCCTTCACCATTTCCGGATCCAGCGCCGACGTCGGCTCATCGAACAGCATGATCTTGGGGTTCATGCACAGCGACCGCGCGATCGCCACACGCTGCTGCTGGCCGCCCGACAACTGGCCCGGAAACTTCTTGGCCTGTTCCGGAATGCGCACCCGCTCAAGGTACTTCATTGCGGTGGCCTCGGCTTCCGCGCGCGGCTTCTTCAACACCCACATGGGTCCCAGCGTCAGGTTTTCCAGCACCGTCAGGTGCGGGAAAAGGTTGAAATGCTGGAACACCATGCCCACGTCCTTGCGGATCGTCTCGATGTGCTTCAGGTCATTGGTGAGCTCCGTGCCGTCCACGATGATGTGGCCCTTCTGGTGCTCTTCAAGGCGGTTGATGCAGCGGATCATCGTGGACTTGCCCGAACCCGAAGGTCCGCACACCACGATGCGCTCGCCTGGCGCGACGTCCAGGTTGATGTTGCGCAACACGTGGAACTGGCCGTACCACTTGTTCACGTCCTGCAAACGAATAATGGCATCCGACATGCCTGTACTCCCGTAAGTATCGCTTTGCGCGCCCGCCTTGCGGCGGACGCGCGGCAAATTGCTAGCGTGCGTGACCCGTGGCCAGGCGTTTTTCCAGCGCCTGGCTGTATTTGGACATGGAGAAGCAGAAGACGAAGTAGATCAGCGAAATGAACAGGTACGCCTCCACCCCGAATCCGCGCCATGCCGCGTCGGACAAGGCTGCCTTGGCCGCCAGCGTCAGGTCGAAAATGCCGATGATCACCACCAGCGACGTGTCCTTGAACAGCGCGATGAAAATGCTGACCAGCGGCGGAATCACGATCTTGAGCGCCTGCGGCAGGATGATCTTGCGCATCTGCTGCCAGTAGTTCAGGCCCAGCGAATCCGCGCCTTCGTACTGCCCCTTCGGAATGGCCTGCAGGCCGCCGCGCACCGTTTCGGCGATGTAGGCCGCCGCGAACATGATGATGGCGATCTGCGCGCGCAGGAGCTTGTCGATCGAAAAGCCTTCCGGCAGGAACAGCGGCAGCATCACCGACGACATGAACAGCAGGCTGATGAGCGGCACGCCGCGGATCAGCTCGATGTACACGACGCACAGCGCCTTGATGGCCGGCATCTTCGAGCGCCGGCCCAGGGCCAGCAGCACGCCGATCGGGAACGCGAAGGCGATGCCGAACGTGGACAGGATGAGCGTCAGCGGCAGGCCGCCCCAACGCGCGTTTTCCACGTAGGTCAGGCCGAACACGCCGCCCCACATCAGCAGCGCCACGGCCGTCAGGCCCACGGTCCAGATGACGGCCAGCTTCCAGTTCCAGAAGCGGCGGATGCCGCTGCAGACGATCACCGCCACCAGGATGATGGTGGCGATCAACGGCCGCCATTGCTCATCGTAGGGGTAGGTGCCGAACAGGATCAGCCGGTGTTTTTCAATGATGAACGCCCAGCAGGCGCCGCCGGCTGCGCGGCACTCCTGGGCATTGGCCGCGTCGAAGCTGGCCTTGATGAAGGCCCATTCGACCAGCGCCGGGATGGACATCAACAGGAACCACGCCAGCAGCACCGTGATGAGGATGTTCAGCGGCGACGAGAAGAGGCGCGTTTTAAGCCACGCCCACGGTCCTGTCTGATTGCTGGGCGGCGGCAGGGCCTCGCTGGGGGTATGCGTAGTGCTGCTCATATCAACGCTCCACCAGCGCAATGCGCTTGTTGTACCAGTTCATGAAGATCGAGATCGACAGGCTGACCGTGAGGTACGCGCCCATGATGATGAGAATGCCCTCGATGGCCTGGCCCGTCTGGTTCAACGTTGTGTTCACCACCGACACGATGTCGGGGTAGCCGATGGCGACTGCCAGCGAGCTGTTCTTCGTCAGGTTCAGGTACTGGCTGGTCATCGGGGGGATGATCACGCGCAGCGCCTGCGGCAGGATCACCAGGCGCAGCACCTTGGCGCGCGGCAGGCCCAGCGAGCCGGCGGCTTCCCATTGGCCGTTGCTGACCGCCTGGATGCCAGAGCGCACCACCTCGGCGATGAACGCCGACGTGTAGATCACCAGACCGGCCAGCAGCGCGGCGAATTCCGGAGACAGCGTGAGACCGCCCGAGAAATTGAAGCCCTTGAGCTCCGGCATGTTCAGCGTCAGCGACGCGCCGCTGACCAGCCAGCCGATGAACGGCAGGCCGATCAGAAGGCCAATGGCCCAGCGGCCCAGCGGGAACATGTGGCCGGTGGCCTCGTGGCGCTTCTTGCCGTAGTGGCCCAGGATGATGATCGCGAGGATCGCCAGTCCCAGTCCGCCGAGCATCCAGTCGAACGAGTTGCCTTCCAGCGCCGGGACCTTGAGGCCACGGTTGGAAATGAACACGCCCGGCAGCGGATTGTGCGCCTGACGCGGACCCGGCATGTTCTCGGTGATCAGCGCATACCAGAAGAACAGCTGCAGCAGCAGCGGCACGTTGCGCATCACCTCGACATACACAGAGGTGATCTTGGCGACGAGCCAATTCTTGGACAGGCGGCCGATGCCGATGAGCGTGCCGAGGATAGTCGCCAGCACGATGCCGAGGACGGCGACGCGCAGCGTGTTGAGCAGGCCGACCACGATGGCGCGGCCGTAAGTGTCTGAGGGGGAATAGGCGACAGCGGTTTCGCCAATGGCGAATCCGGCCTCGCGGTTCAGGAAGCCGAAGCCCGTGGCAATGTTGCGCACGGACAGGTTGTGGAGCGTGTTTGAAACCAGGAACCACACGGCCCAGGCTACCGCGGTCAGCGCAATCACCTGGTAGACCACGGAGCGTACGCCGGGATCGTTCCAGTTCAGACGCCGAGGGGGTGCCGAAATCGGGGCGTTTTTGTTGGGAGTCATCATGATGAATCTACAGAAGTCGGACACCGGGTGGCATGCCGGAAAAGCCGCGCCACCCACTTCTGCCGCCCGCCCGAAGGCGGGTTAGGGCCTGTCCAGAATACACGTCCTGTGCAGACAGGCCCTAGGCATGACGGAGAGCCGTGCTCCGCCATGCCAGGCAGCCGCGCGTTAGCGCACCGGCCAGCCGTACATCAAGCCACCTTGCTTGTACGAAGCGTTCAAGCCGCGCTCCAGCTTCATCGCGCTGTTCTTGCCCAGCGTCGATTCGAAGCTTTCACCGTAGTTGCCCACGCTCTTGATGATGTTGTAGGCCCACTTGTCGTCCACGCCCAGGTTCTTGCCCATGCCCGGGGTCACGCCCAGGATGCGCTGGATGTTGGGGTTGGGGCTCTTGGTCATTTCATCGACGTTGGCCTTGGTGATGCCGTATTCCTCGGCTTCCAGCATGGCGTTCAGCGACCAGCGCACGATGTTGAACCACTGCTCGTCGCCCTGGCGGACCATGGGGCCCAGCGGCTCCTTGGAGAAGTCTTCCGGCAGGATGACGAACTTGTCCGGGTTCTCGAGGGTGGTGCGGGTCGAGGCGAGCTGCGACTTGTCGGTCGTGAACGCATCGCAACGGCCGGCCGAGAAGGCGCGGATGATTTCGTCGTACTTGTCGATCACGACCGGCTTGAATTCGATCTTCTGGCTGCGGAACCAGTCAGCGAGGTTCAGCTCGGTGGTGGTGCCCGGCTGCACGCAGATGGTGGCGCCGTTCAGTTCCTTTGCGCTCTTGACGTTCAGGTCCTTGGAGACCATGACGCCCTGGCTGTCGTAGTAGTTCACGCCCACGCCGATCAGGCCGAGCGTCGTGTCGCGCGTCAGCGTGACGGTGGTGTTGCGGGTCAGCACGTCGATTTCACCGGACTGCAGCGCGGTGAAGCGTTGCTGGGTGTTCAGCGGCGTGAACTTGACCTTGCTGGCATCGCCGAACATGGTCGCGGCGATGGCGCGGCACATGTCCACGTCGATGCCCTTGTATTCGCCCTTGCTGTCGGCGATGGAGAAACCCGGAATGCCCGTCGAAACCCCACACTGGACAAACCCTTTCTTTTTGACGTTATCGAAGGTTGCGCCAGCGTTGGCAGCCGAGGATGCAGCAAACAGGGCAGCGCCAATGGCAGCGAGTTTCAGTACTTTCATCGTGATCTCCGTGTGGGATGAAGCGGAATCCAAAGCTAGGGCCGGGTTGGACCCACGCATGGGGCGGATGGTAGCGTCCGCAAAGCACGCGGCGCATCCGGGAATTCCCTTGAAATATAGGGACACTGGATGAAATGAAACGCTGTTTTTGACGAAAAACAGGGACGCGCTTTCAGCTTTGCGCACCGATGTTTCAGCCGGTGGAATGAAGCCGACCTGCCCCGGCCACGCCAAGAGATGTAGGCCACCTTACTGTCCCCGAGTTACTATGGCGGCTTCATCTGACAGCCGCCATGATCGAATTCCAGCACGTATTCAAATCATATGGTCGCGGCCGCAATATCCTGGCCGACATCAACTTCCGCGTGAGCGCGGGAGAATTCGTTTTCGTATCGGGGCCGTCCGGCGCCGGCAAGTCCACCCTGCTCAAGCTGATCGGCGGACTTGAACCCGCCAGCCGCGGTTCGATCCAGGTGAACGGCCAGCGTCTGGACAAGCTGCCCGCGCGCGCCCGGCCCTATCTGCGTCGCGCCGTGGGCGTCATCCTGCAGGACACGCACCTGCTGTTCGACCGAAGCGCGTTCGAAAACGTGATGCTGCCGCTGGCCGTCCAGGGACACCCCTGGGATTCCGCCGCGTCGCGTGCCCGTGCCGCCCTGGACAAGGTGGGGCTGTCGGGCAAGGAAGACCTCAATCCCATCGAGCTCTCGGGCGGCGAACAACAGCGCCTGGCGATCGCCCGCGCCATCGTCAACCGGCCCGCGATCCTGATCGCGGACGAACCCACCGCCAACCTCGACCACGACAACGCGCAACGCATCATGAACGTGTTCCGCGACTTCAATCGCGTCGGCGTCACCACGCTGATCGCCTCGCACGACCAGGAACTCATGGCGCGCTACGCCACCCGCACGCTGCGGATCGAGCCGGGCAAGTTCGCCGACTCCCACGGCCCCGCGACGCCGCCGGACGGCGCGGCCACCCATGGCGCGCATGGCGCAACGGCGGCGCCCGTCCGTCCCGGCCGCACCGAGCCGGGCCTCGGCCATCCGGGAGAGTCGGCATGAACGCCTGGCTGCGGCAACACCGCTACGCGCTTCTCGTCACGCTGCGCCGGCTGATCAAGCAACCCTTCTCATCGCTCGCCAACCTGCTGGTCATGGCGTTGGCGCTGGCGCTGCCGCTGCTGGGCAGCGCGATCCTGGTCTCGGTGCAACCGGTGGCGCGGGAAATGTCCGTCACGCCGGAGGTCACCGTCTTCATGCGCGTGGACGCGCCTGCGGGCGCCGCCGCCGACGTCGCCAAGCGCATTCAAGCCGACTATCCGCAAGAGGTGCGCGCCGTGCGCGTCGTGGGCCGCGAAAGCGCCCTGGCCGACCTGCGCGCCAACCCCGCCTGGCAGGAAGCGCTGGCCGTGCTGCCGGGTAACCCGCTGCCCGACGCGGTCGTCGTCACGCTGGCCGACGGCGACAACCTGGCCGGACGCGCCGACACGCTGGCCTCGGCCTGGAAGCAGTGGAACCACGTGGATCTGGTGCAACTGGACAGCGCGTGGGTCCAGCGGCTGGAAGCCATTCTGCGGTTTGCCCGGATCGGCCTGGGGTTCCTGGCCGCGTGCGTGGCGGTCGTGGTGCTGGCCACCGTGTTCAACACCGTACGCATGCAGGCGCTGTCGCAACGCGAAGAAATCGGCGTGGCGCGGCTGGTCGGCGCCACCGAATCGTTCGTGCGCCGGCCGTTCCTGTACCTGGGCGCGTTGTCCGGCGCGTTGGCTTCGCTGCTGGCGATTGGCGTGGCGTCCGTTGCGCTGTCTCCGCTGAACGAAGCCCTGCTGGGGCTGGCCCGCAGTTATGGGGCCGAATTTGCCCTGCACCTGCCCGGCGCCCCCGTCCTGATCGGTGCGGTGGTGGCGTCCGCCGCGCTCGGCGCGCTGTCCGCGCGCTGGTCGGTCACGCGCAGCACGCGGTTCTAGACCGGCAGATCTGCCGGACCGGCCTGGAAGGCCGGTCCGGCTCGGGGTTCTTTCGCCGCCCTATCGTTCCGCCCAGCGGGTCTAAACCTCCGTTTGAACCCCCTTCATCCCCGTGATCCGGGGAAAGACCCCGAACTAGCCTGTGTAGGATGGTTGCCTGCCATCCGCACAGGCTTTTTGCATGCGGGCGTCAGGAGGAAGTTCCAATAAACGACGCTTTGGTCGTGTTTACACAGTTTTCTCCCATTGACTGCCGGGATATGCAAGAATAAAGCGACATTTTTTTACATGTTTTGTCACAATTGTCGCTTTTTCCCGCATTTCTAGTGTCTCAATCGCCGTTTTTGCCCAGATATCAGTCCAATGGCCGCTCTTGAAGCCCGCGCGACGCGTCACTACTACGACAGCGCGTTCCAATCTCCGGCAGTGAAAGTGCTCCCGAACGAGTACTACGTCACCAACGAGAACATGATGATCTCGACCGTGCTGGGATCCTGCGTGGCGGCTTGCATCCACGACCCGATCACGGGCGTGGGCGGCATGAACCACTTCATGTTGCCCGAGGGCGACATGCAGTCGCCCGCATCGGCCACCATGCGCTACGGCGCCTTTGCGATGGAAGTACTGATCAACGAACTGCTCAAGGCCGGCGCCTCGCGCGACCGCCTGGAAGCCAAGGTGTTCGGCGGCGGCGCGGTGCTGGCGGCCATGCAGCAGATGAACATCGGCGAGCGCAACGGCGAGTTCGTCCTGAACTACCTCAAGACCGAAGGCATCCCCGTCAAGGCGCAGGATCTGGGCGACGTGCACGCGCGCCGCATCAATTACTTCCCGCGCGACGGCCGGGTGATGGTGCGCAAGATGGCGCCGCACCACCAGCGCGCCGAAGAGATCATCGCCAAACGTGAGCAAGAGGCGGCGCAAAGCGCGGCCGCCAAGACGGCCACGCCGCAACGGGTCGAGCGCTTTGCGCGGCCCGGCGTCGAGCGGTTTGATCGCCCCGGCGTGGAACGGTTTGATCGCCCCGGCGTCGAGCGGCTGAACCGCCCGGGCGTCGAACGATTCGACCGCCCCGCCGCGCGCCCCGGCGTGGAACGCTTCGACCGCCCTGCCCGGCCGGGCGTTGAACGCTTTGACACGGGTGTGACTCGCCGCACCAAGCCTTGAACGGCGAGCGGCGCGATCCCTACCCCTGAACGGCAAGCATCCTGCCGTCCCACGCGCTAATCAGCAAGCGCCGGGCCGCCCTGCCCCAGGCTGAAACTGGTCCGGTATTGGCTGGGCGACACGCCCAAACGCCGGGTGAATGCCTCGCGTAAGTGGCGCGCATCGCGAAAGCCGCATTCATACGCGACCGTCTTGAGCGGCGCGCCGTCGCGCTCCAGGCGCGCCCGCGCCGCGTCCACCCGCGCGCTTTCCACGAATTCCGCCGGCGTCACGCCCGCATCCCGCCGGAACACCCGTGAGAAATTGCGGCGGCTCATCCGGGCCACGGCGGCCAGCTCTGCCAGGCCCAAGTCGCCGGACAGGTTGGTCAGCACATGCTGCTGCACCTGCGCGACCACCGAGGTTTCCTCGACGAACGGGGTCAGAAACGGACTGAACTGCGATTGCCCGCCAGCGCGCTGCGTGAACACCACGAGCCGCTTGGCCACGTTCAGCGCGACCTCTGCGCCGTGATCCTGCGCCAGCAGATACAGCGACAGATCGATGCCTGCCGTGACACCCGCCGACGTATGCAGGCGGCCGTCCTGCACATACAACCTGTCCACCTCGACCCGTAACGCCGGATACTGCGCGGCCAAGGCCTGCGCATCGTTCCAGTGCGTGGTGACGACCGCGCCATCGGGCAGTCCCGCGCGTGCCAGCAAGAAGGCGCCGTTGCAGATCGACCCGTACCGCGGCGCGCGTCGGCAGGCCGCCCGCAGCCAGACCAGCGCCTCGTCGGGCTCGCGCGCAGCCGGCAGGTTCGGGCCTCCCGCGACCAGCAACAGGTCTGGGGTGTCAGACACCTCGGCGTAATGCCGCTGCGGGAGGATCGTCATCCCGTTGGAGCACGGTACCGCGCCGCGCGTGAGGCCGATGATCTCCAGCCGGTATTGCCGGGCCGGCGCCAGAAAGCGGTTCGCTTCCGCGAACACATCCATGGGGCCGCTGACGTCCAGGGCCTGCACCCCGGGGAACACGACAAGGGCGACGGTTTTCATGGCGGGTGACGGGCGTACAAAGGAAAACCGCTACGTTAGCCCAGCGCCAACCATGTGCGGCGGCCCACGCGAATCCTTGGCCTTGAAACGCGCCATGGCGGCCCGAATCCGTCCTTGCCTGCGTCGCTGGCCCGTCCACGCGCCAGCCTGGCACGATTCCGTCCCGCCGGGCGCTCGCGGGCCTGCCCTCTTCTGCCCAGACTGGCACCTGTCCGGCGCGGCATGCCGCTGCGCCCAGCCACATAGGAATTCCGACATGACGATATCTCCTTCCCCCGCCAGCGAACGCGTTGGGCCCGCCTTCTCCGTGGACGGCATGCTGCGGGCGCGCAACAAGACGCGCCAGGCCATTGCCGACATCGCCGCCCGCATCCAGCCCGGCATGGTGGAGGAAGACGCCGTGAGGCTCGCCAAGCAGACACTCATCGACGCCGGCATGGCCCTGAGCTGGCATCCCACGCGGGTGCGCTTTGGCGCCAACACGCTCAAGTCCATGCGCCAGCCGTCCGAACCGGGCGCGGTGCTGGGCGAAGACGACATTTTCTTTCTGGACATCGCACCCCGCCTCGACGCCTGGGAAGGCGACGGCGGCAAGTCATTCGTATTGGGTGGCAACGCCGAGCAGGCGCGCTGCGCGCGCGATGCCGAAATCCTCTTCCACGACGTGCGCGACCGATGGTTGCGCGAACGCCTGACCGGCCATGCGCTCTATGCCCACGCCGACCGCCAGGCGCGCGCCATGGGTTGGGCGCTGAACTTCGAGCTGCCCGGCCACCGGATTTCCGACTTTCCCCACGCGGCCATTCACACCGGGTCGCTTGCCGATCTGGACATCGCGCCGTCGGACATGCGCTGGATCCTGGAGATCCACCTACTGGATCCCCAACGCCGGTTCGGCGCGTTCTTCGAGGACATGCTGCTGGACGACGAGCATTACGGCTGAAGGAAAACGGTGGGCCCGCCCCTCGCAGACGCGACCTACAATCAGCGCATGTCCACCATCCGCCTCTTCTACGCGCTGTGGCCGTCTCCCCCGCTTGCGGCGTCGCTGGCCGGCTGGGCGGAAGCCGCAAAGCCGGCCATGGGCGGACGCGCCATGCGCACCGAGACGCTGCATCTGACGCTCGCCTTCCTGGGGCCCGTCGACAGCGCCCTGGCCGACGAGCTGGCGGCCGCCACGCCCGAACGCCGCCTGACGCCGGGCGATGTGCGGCTGGACCGCTACGGGGTCTTCCACCGCCAGCGCATTCTTTGGGCGGGTCCCGCCGAGACGCCCCCGGGGCTGCAGCAGGCCCACGACGATCTCTGGCAGTGGCTGTCCGGCTATGGACTGACCCCGCCGACCCAGCCGTTCCGCCCGCACGTCACATTGCTGCGCAACATCACCCACGCCGAGCCGCCCGGCGACGCACCCGCGCCGCTCGACTGGCGCTACGACCGCATGGTGCTGGTCGCGTCCGAATCGCTGACCGGCGGCAGCCGTTACCGCATCGTGGCGCAATCCCGGCCGCTGGTCGGCTAGGGCACAATCCTACGGTTGCCAACGTTTGGGACCCCCATGATCATCCTGCTGGATCAAGACGGCGTGCTGGCCGATTTCGAACACGCCTTCATCGACGCCTGGCGCGAACGCCACCCGGACATCGCGCCCATCGCGTTCGAGGACCGCAAGTCCTTCTACATCCGCGAGGATTACGGCCCCGAACTACGCGGTCTGGCCGAGGCGATCTACACCGCGCCGGGTTTCATCCGCAATCTGCCGCCCGTGCCCGGCGCGCTGGACGCGGTCAAGGAACTGCTGGCGCTTGGCATGGATGTGCGGATCTGCTCGTCGCCGCTGTCGCAGTTTGAAAACTGCGTCGCCGAAAAATACCTGTGGGTGGAAAAGAATCTGGGCCGCGAAGCCACCAACCGGCTGATCCTGACCAAGGACAAGACGCTGGTGCAGGGCCATCTGCTCATCGACGACAAGCCGCATATCGAAGGCGCCGTGCGGCCGCGCTGGAAGCACATCCTGTTTGACGCGCCCTACAACCGCGAGGTGACGGACCGCCCGCGCATCACCTGGCAGAACTGGCGCAACGTGCTGGCCGGCGAGCTCTATACGGCAGATGCCTGAGTCCTGTTCAGGCGTCATCGTTTGGGACTATCCTGTGGAGTCGTACGCCCCACCCAGGAGGAGCCCGCGCCATGAATCTGTACCGTCTGCTCAAGCAGCGAGAAGCCGACCACAAGCCGCTGCGCGTCGCATTGTTGGGCGCCGGAAAGTTCGGCGCCATGTTCATGAGTCAGGCCCCGCGCACGCCGGGGATGCGGCTGGTCGCCGTCGCGGACCTGGTGCCGGACCGGGCTCGCGCCGCGCTGACCCGGGTCGGCTGGCCCGCGGGCGCGCTCAACGCCAGCAGCATCAATGACGCGTACAAGAACGGCAAGGTCTATTTCTGCGACGATGCGCGCACCGTCATCGCCAGTCCCGACGTAGACATCGTCATCGACGCGACCGGCCAGGCCGCGGCCGGCATCACGCACGTGCTGACCTGCTGCGAATACGGCAAGCACATCATCATGGTCAATGTCGAAGCCGACGCGCTGGCCGGCCCGCTGCTGGCGCGCCGCGCCCGCGAGGCGGGCATCGTCTATTCGCTGGCCTACGGCGACCAGCCTGCGCTGATCTGCGAAATGGTGGACTGGGCGCGCGCCAGCGGTTTTGAAGTCATGGCCGCCGGCAAGGGCACCAAGTACCTGCCGGAATTCCATACGTCCACACCCGATACCGTCTGGCCCTATTACGGCTTCACGGCGGAAATGGTGGCGGCGGGCGACTTCAACGCGCAGATGTTCAACAGCTTTCTGGATGGCACCAAGAGCGCCATCGAGATGGCGGCCGTCTCCAATGCCACGGGCCTGCTGCCCTCGCCGTCCGGCCTGCACTTTCCGCCGTGCGGCGTGGACGACCTGGCGCGCGTGCTGCGTCCCCGCGAAGATGGCGGCATGCTGCACCATCGCGGCCAGGTCGAGGTGATTTCGTCGCTGGAACGCGACGGCCGGCCGGTGTTCCGGGACCTGCGCTGGGGCGTGTATGTCACGCTGGCGGCCGACAGCGACTACGTGCGGCGCTGCTTCCAGGAATATGGCCTGGTCACCGATCCGAGCGGCAATTTCACCGCCATGTACAAGCCGTACCACCTGATCGGGCTGGAGTTGGGCATCAGCGTGGCCAGCGTAGGCCTGCGGCGCGAGCCGACGGGTGCGCCGGCCGGCTGGCATGGTGACGTCGTGGCGACGGCCAAGCGCGACCTGCAAGCCGGCCAGATCCTGGACGGCGAAGGCGGCTACACGGTGTACGGGCGCTTGATGCCAGCCCCCGATTCGGTCGAGGAAGGCTATCTGCCGCTGGGGTTGTCGAACAAGGTCAAACTGAAGAATCCCGTGCGCCAGTCGCAGGCGATCCGCTGGCGCGATGTGGAATACGACGAACGCTCGACGGCGGTGCAGTTCCGGCGCGAGATGGAGCAGACCTTCGCGTAAAGGACGGCGCGCTCGTCATGGGATCAGACCGGGGCGCGCCAGACCGAGGCACGCTAGACCGGCGCCGGGCGCTCCGCCTGAAACAACCGCAGCCGGTCCGCCGCGTTGCGCAGATGCTGTTCGGCCGCACGCCCCGCCGCATCGGGGTCCCCGGCTTCGATGGCCGCGAAGATGACCTGATGCTCACTCTGCACCGCGGCCATGCGCTCTGCATACATCCGCGCGGTGTTGTTGCGCGCACTCCGGATGACGCGCCGCACGTTCGCTTCCAGATAATCGTTCAGCGCCACCAGATGCGGGTTGTGCGTGGCCTGCACGATGGCCTGGTGAAATTGGTAGTCTTCCTCGTCGCCCAGCTTGTCGTTGATGAGCGCGTACTCCATGCCCACCAGCGCCTGCCGCATCTTTTTCAAATCAGGATCGGTGCGCCGCTGCGCCGCATAGCGCGCCGCCGTGACCTCGATGGACAGCATCAGCTCAAGGATGTGTTCCAGGTCCTGGTTGTCGCCCGGCGTGGGCGCGGCGATGCGAAAGGCGTTCTTCTGGAAGTTCGGATCGACGAACACGCCGCTGCCTTGCTGCGACGTGACCAGGCCTTCGGATTTAAGGCGAGCCAGGGCTTCGCGCACGACCGCGCGGCTGACCGAATGCATTTCGGTCAATTGCTTTTCGGTAGGCAGACGGTCGCCGGGGGCCAGCACGCCTTGGCGTATCTGGTCGGCCAGGGCATCCGCCACCGCCGCGGATAGCGAACTGCGAGGCGCGGCGCGCGTCGGATCGGATTCTTGACTGGGCTGCATGGGGATCTTCAAACGTGAGGGCGGCGCGCGGGTGCGGCGGCCATGTTTATAGGAATGTCTCGCGTGGGGGTCCTGACAGGCATCTTCGCGGCAGCGCCTTGGAAATTATAGATTTGCCGGTTCGTCCCGGCGCGCCGCGTTCCTGCACTTTAAGCGATGTAGATCCCGCCATTGACCTGCATGACCTCGCCCGTCACAAATGACGCCAGCGGCGAGCACAGGAACGCGATAGTGCCCGCGATCTCCTCGGCCGTGCCGAAGCGGCGCAGCGGCGTGCTTTCCAGCAACTGCGCGCCCTTCTGCCCGATCAGGTCATGCGTCATGGACGTGGCGATGATGCCGGGCGCCACCGCATTCACGCGGATCTGCGGGGCCAGTTCCAATGCCAGGCTGCGGGTGAAGCTCTGGACCGCGCCCTTGGACGCGGAATAGGCAGCGTGCGCATAGCTGCCGCGCTGCGCGGCCAGCGACGTCAACAGGACGATCGAACCGTCGTGGCGCAGATGGCGCTGGGCGGCGCGGCACACGTAGAACGTGCCGTCCAGATTCACGCGCATCAGCGTGCGCCAGGACTCGTCGCTGGTGTCCTTGACGAGCTGTTCCGGGTAGATGCCCGCGCAGTGGACCAGGTGATCCAGCCCACCGAAATGCTTGGCCGCCGCCTCAAACACCCGTTCGCAATCGTGCGACACCGACACGTCCAGCGCATGCGTGTAGACGCGCTGCCCGGCGGGGTCGAGCTCTGCCGCCACCTCCTCCAGCCGCGCGTTGTCGATGTCAGTCAGCACCAGCCGCGCGCCGTGCGCGGCCATGAGGCGTGCCGTCGCCAGCCCGATGCCGTTGCCCGCGCCAGTGATGGCGGCAACCTGCCCCTCAAACGAAATCATCCTGTCTCCTGAAGCTGTTTTTAGCGGTCCGCGGCGCTGTCGCGGCAACGGTGCAAATTCTGATTGAACTGCTGAATCCGTTGCTTGACACGAGAAAAACGCCTGGCCTATGATTTATCGGACAACTTGATAAAGTTGCCTGACAACTTGTGCTGACAGCGTAAATCAACGGACGTTTTCAGGCAAGTCAGTCAGAAAAACACGGCGACACGCCGCATAAACAGGCAGGGGACAACCAGGTGAACTTCACCGGCAGCATGACCGCATCCGCGCCCTCGGCACGTCCGACGGCGCCCCTTCAGACGCCCCGGCGGCTTCGTGCCCTGTCCGGCTGGCGTTTCGCCCCGGCGCCTTGTGCGACCGTGGCCGCCGCCATCCCCCCGTCTTCGCTCCCCATCGCTTTCGTGCCCTTGCGGCGCGGCGGCGATGCGGCGCGCGCGCCTGCCTGACCCACGCAATCACCACACTCCCGTTCAACGGAGGAGACACGCATGAAATTGGCTTTCACCACCGGTCTGCTGTGCCTGGCCGGACTCGCCGCCACCGCCCACGCCGCGCCCGTCAAGATCGGCCTGATCGAAACGCTGTCGGGCCCGCAGGCCTCGACCGGCCTGATGTTCCGTGCCGCCGTCAAATACGAGCTGGATCGCATCAACGCGGCCGGCGGCTGGAACGGCCAGCCGCTGGAACTGGTGGAGTTCGATAACCAGGGCGGCCCCGTGGGCGCCTCCGACCGCTTCCGCGCCGCTGCCGCCGAGGGCGTGCAAGTGCTGGTGCAAGGGTCGTCATCGGCCATTTCGGGCCAGCTGACGGAAGACGTGCGCAAGCACAACCTGCGCAATCCCGGCAAGGAAATCGTCTTCTTGAACGTGGGCGGCGAGGCGCTTGAGCTGACCGGCCAGAAGTGCCACTTCTACCATTTCCGCTTCACCACCAACGCCGACCTGCGCGTGAAGGCGCTGGCGTCGGTGATGTCGGCCGACGGCACGCTGGGCAAGCGCGTGTACGCCATCAACCAGAACTACTCCTGGGGCCAGGACATGGAAGGCGCGACCGAGCGCTTTGCCAAGGACTACGGCTACGAGGTGGTGGGCAAGACGCTGCACGAGGTCAACAAGATCCAGGACTTCGCACCGTACGTGGCGCGCATCCGTTCGGCCACGCCGGACACGGTGATCACCGGCAACTGGTCCAACGACCTGCTGCTGCTGATGAAGGCCACGCAGGCCGCCGGCCTGAAGGTGCGCTTTGCCACGGTGTTCCTGGACCAGGTGGGCAACCTGGCCAACGCCGGCGAAGTCGCGATGGGCCATTACATCGCGCACCCGTACAACATCGAGGCCGCGGGCGAGGAAGGCGCGAAGTTTGCCGAGGACTACAAGTCCAAGACCGGCCACTACCCCAGCTACACCGAGCCGCAGACCGTGATCGGCGTTCGCTTCCTGGGCGAAGCCTTAAAGCAGGTCAAGCCCAAGGACGGCAAGCTGTCGGTGCCCGAACTGGCCGTCGCGCTGGAGCAGGTCACCTACAAGTCCGCGCTGGGCGACTACACGATGCGCGCCGAAGACCACCAGGTGCAACTGCCGATGGTCGTGTCCAAGGTCAGCAAGAACGCCAAGTACAAGGCGGACGGCACCGACATGGGCTTTGAACCGGTCAAGGTGCTGGCCGCGGCCGACGTGTCCGCGCCGGTGCAGGCCACCTGCAAGATGCAACGTCCGAAGTGATGCCGGCGCGGCGGCCTTTGCGCTGAAACGCGAACGGGCCGCCGCCGGCACATGACAAGCGCACACCCGGCGCGGGCCGGGCAAAAACAACGTGCGCAATCGCTCGCGGGACGCCCGGCGTCCCGCGCAAGAATCCTGGAGCGGACATGGAATACTTTACCGTCTCGCTGTTGAACGGCGTGATCTACGGCCTGCTGCTATTCATGGTGTCAGCAGGCCTGACATTGATTTTCGGAATGATGGGCGTGCTGAACTTTGCGCACGCCTCGTTCTACATGATTGGCGCCTACGCCGCCTACACGCTGACGCCCGTCACGGGCTTCTGGGCGGCCCTCGTGCTGGCCACGATCATTTCGGGCGTGCTGGGCATGGGCGTCGAACGTTTTTTTCTGCGCCGCGTGCACAGGTTTGGCCACGCGCAGGAACTGCTGGTGACCTTCGGGCTGGCGTTCATCGTCGCCGAGCTGGTCAAGCTTTTCTACGGCGATTTTCCCGTCGACTACCGCGTGCCGCAGTTCCTGAACTTCGCGGCGTTCCGCGTGTTCGACGCGGATTATCCGTTCTACCGCCTGCTGATGGGCGGCGTGTCGATCGCGATGTTTGCGGTGATCTACCTGCTGCTGTCGCGCACCCGTGTGGGCATCGTGGTGCGCTCGGCCATCTACCGTCCGCGCATGGCCGAGGCGCTGGGCCACAACGTGCCGCTCGTCTTCATGAGCGTGTTCGGCGTGGGCGCCGCGATGGCGGGCCTTGCCGGCGCGGTGGCGGGCGCGTTCTACACAACCAACCCGAACATGGCGCTGGAACTGGGCGTGCTGGTGTTCGTGGTGGTCGTGGTCGGCGGACTGGGTTCGCTGGAAGGCGCCATGATCGCCTCGCTGTTGATCGGGCTGATCAGCTCGTTCTCGGTCGGCATCGACGCCAGCCTGGCGACGTTGTTCGGCCTGTTCGGCGCGCGTGACTGGGCCGAAAGCGTGGGTGGCCTGATGACGGTGAAGATCTCCAGCCTGGCCGCGACGCTGCCGTTTCTGCTGATGCTGGTGGTGCTGCTGGTCAAGCCGTCGGGACTGAAGGGAGAGCAGGCATGAGCCATACCGCTACCTCCACCGGCCGCGCCACGGGCGCGCTGCTGTTGATCCTGTGTGTGGCCGCGCTATGCGCGCTGCCGTGGCTGCTGCCCGCCGGCCAGCTCGTGGCGGCCGTGCAGATGCTGATTGCCGCACTGTTTGCCTGCGCCTTCAACCTGCTGGCAGGCCAGGGCGGAATGCTGTCGTTCGGTCATGCCGCATACTTTGGCGTCGGCACCTTTGCCACCATCCATGCGATGAATGCGCTGGGCGGCGCGGGACTGCTGCCCACGCCCCTGATGCCGCTCGTGGGCGGCGTGGCCGGGCTGCTGTTCGGCGTGGTCGCCGGCTGGTTCGCCACCATGCGGTCAGGCGTGTACTTTTCGATGATCACGCTGGCGCTGGCCGAACTGCTGCACGCGCTGGCCCCGCATCTGAAAGGCGTCTTCGGCGGCGAGGCAGGCGTATCCGCCATGCGCATGCCTGCGTGGGGCTTTACCTTCGGCTCCGACATCGAGGTCTATTACCTGGTGCTAGCGTGGGTGGTGGTGTCGCTGGCCGCGCTGTACGGCCTGACGCGCACGCCGCTGGGCCGCCTGACGCTGGGCCTGCGCGAAAACGCCAACCGCCTGCGCTACCTGGGCTACCGCCCGCATGCACTCAAGACCATGGTGTTCGCGCTGTCGGCGATGTTTGCCGGCATTGCGGGCGGCCTGCAGGCGCTGAACATCGAGGCCGGCAACTACGTGCTGTTCGAGGTCAAGCTGTCCACTGACGCGGTGCTGTTCGCCTACATCGGCGGCGTCAACGCGTTCCTGGGTCCGGTGCTGGGCGCGTCCATCCTGACGTTCCTGTCGCAGACGCTGGCCGACATCACGCGGTCCTGGCTGCTGTATCAAGGCATTCTGTTCGTGCTGGTGATGCTGTTCGTGCCGGACGGCCTGGTCGGACTGGTGCAGCGCGCGGCCAAATCGCTGCGCGAGCGCGGACTGACTAACTGGCTGCCACGCGCCGCGGTGTCGGTGGCCGGGGGTCTGCTGCTGACCGGCGCCACCGTCTTCACCGTCGAACTCTTGCAACGCATGTTCGCGCGCGATTACCGCGCCCTCCTCGCCATGAACCCCGAGGCCGGCTGGCCCGCCATCCCGCTGTTCGGCCAGGAGTGGGCGCCGCTTGCCGTGTCGACCTGGCTGGTGCCGGTGGCGTTGTTCGCCGCCGGCCTTGCCGTCTGCCGCTGGGCGCTGACCCTGTGGCGTGACGCCGGGGAAGCCGCCCCTCTGCTGGAGCCCGCCAAATGAGCCACGAGATCCTGACCCTGACCGACGTGCGCAAATCCTTTGGTGAAGCGCAGATCATCCGCGGCGTGAACCTGGCGATCGAAGCCGGCGAACGCCACGCCGTCATCGGCCCGAATGGCGCGGGCAAGTCCACGCTGTTTCACCTGATGTCGGGCTCGTTCGCGCCCACGTCGGGCGAAATCAGCCTGCGCTCGCGGTCCATCGGCGGCCTGGCGCCCGAGGCCATCAACCGGCTTGGCCTTGCGCGCTCGTTCCAGATCACCAACGTGTTCCCGCGCCTGTCGGTGCGCGAGAACCTGCGGCTGGCGGTGCTGCGCATGCACGGGCTGGTCTACAACTTCTGGCGGCCGATTGCGCGCAACCGCGCCGTCAATGAAGACGTGGACCGCCTGCTGGAAAAGGTGCGGTTGACGGCCAAGCAGGACACGGCGGCCGGCGACCTGAACTACTCCGAGCAGCGCTCGCTGGAAATCGGCATGACGCTGGCGTCGCGCCCGAAGGTAATTTTGCTGGACGAACCCATGGCCGGCATGTCGCAGCACGAGGTCGACTACACGGTCGAACTCATCAAGGACGTAACGCGCGACTGCACCCTGCTGATCGTCGAACACGACATGCAGGTGGTGTTCTCGCTGGCCGATCGCATCAGCGTGCTGGTCTACGGCGAGATCCTGGCTACCGGCACGCCCGCCGCGATCCGCGGCGACGGCCGCGTGCGCGAGGCCTACCTGGGAGAGGAAACGGTATGACGACGCAATCCCCCCTCTTGTCGCTGCAGGGCGTGCATGCCCACTATGGCAAGAGCCACATCCTGCACGGCATCGACCTGTCGATCGGGCGCGGCGAAGTGGTCAGCCTGCTGGGCCGCAACGGCGCGGGCCGCTCCACCACCATGAAAAGCATCATGGGGCTGGTGGACGTGACCGGCGGCCGCATTGCCATCGAAGGCCGCGACATCACCAACAAGCGCCCCTTCGAGATCGCGCGCGCCGGCCTGGCCTTCGTGCCCGAAGAACGCGAGGTGTTCGCCAACCTGACGGTGGACGAGAACCTGCGCATGGGCGAGCAGCCCCGGCGCGACGATGCGCCGTACTGGACCGTGGCGCAGATGTTCGACTACTTCCCGCGCCTGAAGGAACGCAGCAGCACGAAGGCCGGCAACCTGTCGGGCGGCGAGCAGCAGATGCTGACCATGTGCCGCTCGCTGCTGGGCAACCCCAAGGTCATCCTGATCGACGAGCCCACCGAAGGCCTGGCGCCCAAGATCGTCGAGGTGATCGCCGACGTCATCCGGGATATCCACAAGCAGGGTGTGTCGGTGGTGCTGGTCGAGCAGAAGCTGACGATCGCGCTGAAGGTGTCCACGCGCGTGAGCGTGATGGGCCACGGCCGCATCGTGTTCGAAGGACCGCCCGCGCAGCTCCATGAGCGCCAGGACGTCGTCCAGGAATGGCTGGCGGTCTAGCCAGCCCACGTACTCATCCATTACAGGCACACATCGTGGACAACACCACTGAAGTCATCCATCCGGAGCTGCGCGGCCAGACGGTCGTCATCACCGGCGGCGCGAAGGGCATCGGCTACAGCACGGCGCAGGCGTTTGCGCGCCAGGGTGCGCGCGTCGCGCTGCTGGACATGGACGCCGCCGCGCTGGAGGCGGCTGTCGCAAGTCTGGCGGCAACGGGAACCGGCGCGCAGGCCATGGCCGTGCGGGCGTCCGTCACCGACGCCGACGCGGTCGAACGCGCCTTCGCGCAGGTTGCCGAGACCTGGGGCGGCATCGACGTGCTGGTCAACAACGCCGGCATCTCGGCCAACAAGCCCACGCTGGAAGTCACCGTGGACGAATGGCGGCGCGCCGTGGACATCAACCTGACCGGCGTCTTCCTGTGCGCGCAGGCCGCGGGCCGGCGCATGGTGCCCGCGGGCTCGGGCAGCATCATCAACCTGGCCTCCATGTACGGCGTGGTGGCCGCCCCCGACCGTGCGGCCTACTGCGCCACCAAGGGCGCGGTGGTGCTGCTGACCGAGACGCTGGCCGTCGAATGGGGCCCCGCGGGCGTGCGCGTCAATGCGCTGGCGCCGGGCTACGTCGAAACCGACCTGGTGCGCGACCTGGCGGCGCGCGGCCGGCTGGATCCCGAACGCCTCAAGCAACGCACGCCGCTACGCCGCATGGCGCAGCCGGCCGAAATGGCCGACCTGGCGGTTTTCCTGGCGTCGCGCCAGGCCGCCTACATCACCGGACACACCCTGGTGGCCGACGGCGGCTGGAGCCGCTACAGCTACCTCTGATTGCCCCCGACGCTTACAAAAACACTCTGGAGATTCATTCATGGCCACCTACCAACCGCTTGAGCCCCAGGCGCCCTGGCGGCAACTGACGGCCGAGGCCTCGGACTGGCAGCAGGCTGACCCCGCGCTGCTCGGCACGATGCTGACCCAACTGCACTGGATCCGCGCTTTCGAGGAAGCCGTGCTGGAGCTGGCCGCCGAAGGCCTGGTGCACGGCCCCGCGCACTCGTCGGTGGGCCAGGAAGGCGGCGCCGTCGGTTCGGTGCTGGCCCTGGGCGCAGGCGACCAGATCAACGGCTCGCATCGCGGCCATCACCAGTTCCTGGCGAAGGCGCTGCAACACGTCGCGCCGCTTGGACTGGATCCGCGCACCCCGCTGACGCCCGCCATCGACGAAGTCCTGCACAAGACGCTGGCCGAGATCATGGGCCTGGCCAACGGCTACTGCCGCGGCCGCGGCGGCAGCATGCACTTGCGCTGGCTGGAAGCCGGCGCATTGGGCACCAACGCGATCGTTGGCGGCGGCGTGCCGCTGGCCGCCGGCGCGGGCTGGGCGCACAAACATGCGGGCACGGACCGCGTAGCCGTCACGTACTTTGGCGACGGCGCGGTCAACATCGGGTCGGTCCTGGAAACGATGAACCTGACCGCCGCGTGGAAGACGCCGCTGTGCTTCTTCATCGAGAACAACCGCTACGCCGTGTCCACCACCGTGGAAGAGTCCACCGCCGAGCCGCGCCTGTCCGCGCGCGGGCTGGCCTTCAACATTCCGTCCTGGAAAGTCGACGGCATGGATCCGCTGGCCGTGCACCTGGCTATGTCGGAGGCTGTGGCACACATGCGTGCCGGCAACGGTCCGACCATTGTCGAAGTGGACGTCTACCGCTTCTTCCACCAGAACGGCCCCTTCCCCGGCAGCGCCTTCGGCTACCGCACCAAGGACGAAGAGGCGCAGTGGCGCCAGCGCGATCCGCTGGACCGCATCGCCTCGGAAATGATCGCTCGCAAGCTCGTCACGCAGGCCGAGGTGGATGCCCTGCGCCAGCGCTGCAAGGACGTGATGAAGGACGTGTCCGGCCGCCTGACGGAAGCGGCGGACAGCGGCAAGCGCCGCGTGCGCGCCGACCTGTGGCCCAGCCCCGATTTCCGCGACGTGGGCCTGCGCAGCGACGGCGCTGAACTGGAAGGCCTGCGCTACCAGGAAGCCGCCGACCACACCGGCGCGAAGGTGACGCGCAAGTTCGTCGATGCGGTGGCCGACGTGCTGGATCGCCGCATGGAAACCGACCCCGGCGTCGTCGTACTGGGCGAGGACGTGCACCGCCTGAAGGGCGGCACCAACGGCGCCACGCGCGGCTTGAAGGACAAGTACCCGGATCGTGTGCTGGGCACGCCGATCTCCGAGAACGCCTTTGCCGGACTGGGCGGCGGGCTGGCGATGGACGGCCGCTACAAGCCCGTCGTGGAATTCATGTACCCCGACTTCATGTGGGTCGCGGCCGACCAGATCTTCAACCAGATCGGCAAGGCGCGTCACATGTTCGGCGGCGACATCGACGTGCCGTTCGTGCTGCGCACCAAGGTCGCGATGGGCACGGGCTACGGCTCGCAGCATTCGATGGACCCGGCCGGCATCTTCGCCACGGCGCCCGGCTGGCGCATCGTTGCCCCGTCCACGCCGCACGATTACGTCGGCCTGATGAACACGGCGCTTGCGTCCAAGGATCCGGTGCTGGTCATCGAGCACGTGGATCTGTATGCGTCTTCGGGCGACGTGCCCGACGGCGACCTGGACTACGCCATTCCCTTCGGCCGCGCACAAGTGCGCCGCGAAGGCGGCAAGGTCACCATCCTGACGTACCTGTCCATGGTCAGCCGCGCGCTGGCGGCCGCCGAACAGGCGGGCGTGGACGCCGAAGTCATCGACCTGCGCACGCTGGACCGCGCCAGCCTGGACTGGGACACCATCGGCGCCAGCATCCAGAAGACCAACAACGTGCTGATCGTGGAGCAAGGCGCGCGCGGCACGTCCTACGGCGCCATGCTGGCCGACGAGATCCAGCGCCGCTACTTCGACTGGCTGGACCAGCCGGTCAAGCGCGTCACCGGCGGCGAGGCCTCGCCCAGCATCTCGAAGGTGCTGGAACGCGCGGCGTTTGCCGACACCGACGAGGTGATGGCGGGCCTGGCCGACGTGCTGGCCGATCTGGGGGAACCGTCATGAGCGCCCTGCACATGACCGTGCCGATGGAAGTCGGCATCTGCTGCACAGACCTGGATGCGCTGGCCGCGTTCTACACCGGCGTCATGGGATTGACGCTGGTGAACCGCGTGACGGTGCCCGCCGGCAAGGCGCAGGCAACGGGCCTCACGGCGCACGGCTATGACGTCGCGCGTCTGCAGACGCCGTACGGCGAGCGCATCAAGCTGCTGCAACCGGCCGTTGCCCCTGAACCCGCTGTGCGCGGCGCGGCGATTCTGGACCGCCAGGGCGCCGCCTACCTCACCTTCATCGTGCGCGACCTGCGCGGCGTGGTGCGCGATCTGGAATCGAAGGGCGTCGTCTTCGACAGCGCGCCCGCGCCCATGGAAGTGCGGCCCGGCACGTGGCTCGCCTTCTTCCGCGACCCCGAAGGCAATGTGCTCGAACTCGTCGAATACGACGACCCCGCCGCGTACCGGCCCGACCTGGCCGGTGCCGCTGAATAGGAAGAACATCGTGGCAACCCTCATCAAACTCCCATCCGTAGCCGCCGACGCCTCGGGCGGCATCCTGCATCAGTGGCTCAAGCAGGAAGGCGATCGCGTTGCCGTCGGCGATGCGCTGGCGGAAGTCGAAACCGAAAAGGCCATCGTCGAGATCAACGCCGAACAGGCCGGCGTGCTGGGCCGCATCGTGGTCCAGGCCGGGCCGGCGTCGGTGCCGATCAACACCGTGATCGGCGTGCTGATCGCGGATGGTGAAGACGCGGCGGCGATTGATCGTGCGCTGGCTGAGCAGGGTGGCGCGGCGGCGGCGACGGAATCGGCTGCTGGAGCGTCGGCTGGAGCGTCGGCTGGGGCGTCGGCTGGGGCGGCGACGGCTGCCTCGGCGGCGGGCGGAACGTCGGCTGGTGCAGCGTCGGCCGGCGGGGCACCGAACGCCGGAGCGCCGACAGGGCAAACGGCTGTGGCCGGCAACGTCGCGTCCGGCGCTGCCACTGCCTCGCAGCAAGCCGGCAGCGCGTCCGCATCCTCGACCGCTGCCGTTCCCGGCGGCCGCCTCTTCGCCAGCCCCGTCGCCCGGCGCCTTGCCGCGCAATGGCACGTCGACCTGCTTGGCGTCACCGGCACCGGTCCGCATGGCCGCATTGTGCGGCGCGATGTCGAGTTGGCGCGTGACCGCGCGCCAGCCGCAGCGCCCGCCACCGCGCCGCTCGCCGGCCGCCCCGCCGCGCGCCGCGTGCCGCACACCGGCATGCGCCGCGCCATTGCGCGCCGCCTTACCGAAAGCAAGCAGCACGTGCCGCACTTCTACCTGACCGTCGACTGCCGCATGGACGCGCTGCTGGCCCTGCGCGCGCAGGCCAACCACGGCGGCGCGGTGAAGTTGTCGGTCAATGACTTCATCGTCCGCGCCGCCGCGCTGGCGCTGCGCGAGGTGCCCGAGGTCAACGCGTCCTGGCACGACGATGACATCGAATATCACGCCGGCGCGGACATCTCGGTGGCGGTGGCCACGGACGGCGGCCTGGTCACGCCCATCGTGCGCGACGCCGACGTGAAATCCCTGTCCGCCGTCGCGGCAGAGATCGTCGAACTGGCCAAGCGCGCCAAGGTCAATCGCTTAAAGCCCGAGGAGTTCACCGGCGGCTCGCTGACGGTCAGCAACCTGGGCATGTACGGCATCAGCCAGTTCGCCGCCATCATCAATCCGCCGCAGGCCGCCATCCTGGCCGTCGGCGCGGCCGAACGCCGGCCGGTGGTCGACGACGATGGTCAACTGGTTGCCGCCACCCTGATGACGGTGACGCTGTCGGCCGACCATCGCGTCGTGGACGGCGCGGTCGGCGCACGCTGGCTGGCCGCCTTCCGCGCGCTGATCGAAAACCCCGTGCGCATCCTGCTGTGAGCCCCGCCATGACGAAGACGAGTTTTGATCTGGTGGTGGTGGGCGGCGGGCCGGGCGGCTATGTCGCCGCGATCCGCGGCGCGCAGCTTGGCTTGTCGGTCGCGCTGGTCGAGCGCGCTGAATTGGGCGGCATCTGCCTGAACTGGGGCTGCATTCCCACCAAGGCCTTGCTGCACAGCGCAACCGTGCTGCGCGCCTGCCGCGAGGCCGCGCACTACGGCGTGACGGGCGCGGCAGAAGCGCGTCCCGATCTGGCCGCGATGGTCGCCCGGTCACGCAAGGTGGCCGGCCGGCTGGGCCAGGGCGTGGCGCACTTGATGAAGAAGAATGGCGTGACGGTGTTCGCGGCCAGCGCGCGGCTTGCCGGGTCCGGCAAGTTGGCGCTGGACAACGGCGCCACCCTGTCGGCCAAGCACATCATCCTGGCCACCGGCGCACGTGCTCGCGAACTGCCGGCGCTGCCCATCGGTGAACGCATCTGGGCCTACCGCCAGGCGCTGGTCCCGACCGAAATCCCGAAGTCGCTGCTGGTCGTGGGCGCGGGCGCCATCGGCGCCGAGTTCGCCAGCTTCTATCGAGCGGTGGGCGCCGAGGTCACGCTGATCGACATGACGCCGGAGATCCTGCCGCAGGAAGACGCCGAGATCTCCCAGTTGGCGCGCAAGGCCTTTGGGAAGCAAGGTATCCGCGTGCTGACCCGTTGCGCCGTGACGGCCTCGTCGACCACCGCCGACGGCGTCAAGGTGACGGTGGAGCATGACGGCAAAAAGATCGAAGAGACGTTCGACCGCGTCATCGTCGCCGCCGGCATTGTCGGCAACGTCGAGAATCTTGGCCTGGAAAAGACGCGCGTCAAAGTCGAAAAGACGCACATCGTCACCGACGGCCTGTGCCGCACCGGCGAGCCGGGCGTCTACGCGATCGGCGACGTGGCCGGCGCGCCGTGGCTCGCCCACAAGGCCAGCCACGAAGCGGTGCTGTGCGTGGAGGCCATCGCCGGGTTGCCGGTGCATGCCATCGATCCGCTGCGCATTCCCGCCTGCACGTATTCCTATCCGCAGGTTGCCAGCATCGGCATGACCGAAGCCCGCGCGCGTGAACACGCCACGAAGACCGGCGGCGAGATCCGTGTCGGGAAATTCACCTTCGCCGGCAACGGCAAGGCGATTGCGATGGGCGAGGATCAGGGGCTCGTCAAGACGGTGTTCGACGCCAAGTCAGGCGAACTGCTGGGCGCGCATATCATCCATCCGGAGGCGTCCGAGCTGATCACGGGCTATGGCGTGGCAGCGTCGTTGGAGGCCACCGAAGAAGACCTGATGCACACCGTGTTTGCGCACCCGACGCTGTCGGAAACGCTGCATGAATCGGTGCTGGCGGCATTTGGACGGGCACTGCACGCGTAGCGGTTGTCGACGGGTGTCGGACACCGTCGTCGTTCATCGGTGTCAGACACCCTTGCGGCATCGGTTCAGGCTGACGAGTCTCAACCCGGGTGTCTGACACTGGCGCATTACTCCGCCGCGCCCCCCTCAAATCCGACCCGCGTAAAAATCCAGGAAACACGCAATGCGCCGCGACAGCTGCGTATTGCGGTGATACACCGCGTGCATCGGCTGCAGGTGATCGGTGTATTCGCTTTCCAGCACCTTCACCAGGCGCCCGGCCGCGATATCCTCGCGCACGACAAAGTCCGACAGGCAGGCAATGCCGACGCCGCGCAGCGCCAGCTGCCGCTGCGTCTCGCCGCTGGACGTCGCAAGCGTCGGCGTCGCCTGAAAACTTGAACCGCCGGCATGGCGCAGCGGCCAGAGGTTCAGGCTCTCCGGCTGCGTGAAGCCCAACACTTCATGGTCCGCCAGATCCTCCACCGTGCGCGGCGCGCCACGCCGAGCGATGTAATCGGGACTGGCCATCATCCAGCGCGGCGACGGCCGCAGCGCGCGAGCATGCAGCGTGGAATCGGTCAGCAGGCCCATGCGCAGCGCAACATCGGTGCGATGCTCCATCAAATCCACGATGCGATCGTTGCTGGTCAGTTCCAGCGAAATCTCCGGATACGCGCGCCGGAACTCGGCGACGTGCGGCACCACGCAATGCAGCATCACCGGCACTGACGCATCCACGCGCAGACGGCCTGCGGGCCGCTGGTGGACCATGCGCATGCACTCCTCGGCCTCTTCCAGCGCCGCCACGATCTGCCGCGCCTTCGGCAGAAAATGCCGGCCCTCTTCGGTCAGCTCCATGCGGCGCGTGGTGCGGTTCAGCAGCGTGACGCCCAGGTCTTCTTCAAGTCGATGCAGGCCACGGCTGACCCCCGATGCGGTCTGGCCGAGCATTTCGGCTGCGGCGCTGAGGGAGCCGGCGTCGACCACACCAAGAAACAGGCGCAAGGCGTCGGAATTCAGGGACATTGGTTCAGACTCCTTCTGACTAACCTGCCAGTCTGTCTGCTGCGGCCTGCAGCCCCTGGAGGATGGTATCGGCCACGTGCTCGGGAAACGCAGGCGGCAAAATGTCTCGCACCGCGCGCACCACATGCGGCGTACGCGAAACCAGATCGTCGACCACCGTTTCCACGCCCCGGCCGTCCGGCGCCACGACCCCATGTTCCGCACCGACGGCAAGCCAATGCCGCCGCAGAATGTCGCGCATGAGCCAGTGGGTGTTCTTGGTGCGCACTGCCATGGCCATGCGTGCCTTGAACGGCGACAGCTGGTTGGCGCCGGTACCGATGACGGGATAGGCAGACAGTACGTCGTACAACGGCGTGAGCTCGTACGCGCCGCCGGGTCGCAGAAAAATGCTGAAGTTCTTTGCGTGGCCATCGGTGGCGCGCAGCATCCAGAACAGGACCTGCGACTGGAAAAACGTCCGCCGGTCGCGATCGGGGTCGCGCGAGGTGGCCAGCAGCTTCATGATGCTGCGCATGCCGGGGCCGCCGTCCGATTCGTACTTCAGATGCGGCGGCGTGCCCGTCGCCTGGCACATGTCTTCCTGCGGCAGGCGGATCAGCCAGCGCTTGCCATCATCGTTGCGCCACCACAGGCGGTCGAACCGCTCGACCGCCAGCACCTTCATGTCTTCGAACATCAACGGCTGGGTGCGCGCCACCGGCAGCCCGTACGCATGGAGAATCTCGGAACACAGCCACTCGTTCTCCACCGAATGACTCATGTCGAACTTCAGGTTGCCGACGAGGCCGAGCGGCATTTTGAAGATATGCGTGGTCGGCGTGGCGCCGTGAGGCCTGCACCAACTCCCATCGAGCCACAGCATGGCCGTCTTTTCCTGGGCCCCGGCGATCGAGATGCGGAACCCGTCATCGGCGTCCGCATTGCGCCCGCCCAAAGGTCCGGGAGTCAGGGTGCTGCGCAGCGCCTGGGCCACTTGCGCATCGCTGAGGGGAATGGCGTCGACCTGCGTCACGGGGTCAGGCGCCACGCCGCGGGGCATGACCTGAACAGCGCCCACACAATCCCGACCAACTTCGGCCAACAACGAGAACGCATCAGTGGAACCCGCCTGGAACCGCCGCGCGACGCGTTCGCGAATGTTCTGGCTGTCGGGCAGCAGATTCTCGAAATAGCTGCGCACGCTCTGTCCGCGATGCGGCGGGTTGCCCGGCGTGAAGGGGAGCGAAAGCGAAAGTGGCCGCCCCCGGCCCGAGGCAGTCCATGCCTCGTCGTACTGGAGCGTCTCGCCGATCTGGGGCTGGACGCTCCAGACGCCCACGAAGTCCCCGTTCATCCAGAGATCCAGAGCGCGGTGGTGCGATCGTCGGCCCATGGCTACCAATCCGGTGTGGCCGATGTTTTGGACGCGGAGGATTTTTCCCGTTGCCGCAACACGACTTCCACGCCCAGGATGCCGAGGATCTCAAGCAACCTGTCAGCGCCAAGCTTGCCGGCATTGCGCTCAAACGCCGAAAGCGTTTGCTGCGTGACGCCCAAACGCAGCGCAGCTTCGGCCTGGGTCATGCCAGCCTGTTTGCGGAATGCCCGGAGCAAGGCGGGAAGCTGGTCCGCCGTGCGGACGGTGAAGTCGGACATGCCAGCCCTTGAAGGTGAAGTTTACAGATTCTAGGTTGTAAAACTGGAATACGCAATGTAGGCTGTATTTATCAAATACAACTCCTAAGCTGTATTTCAAAAATACAACGTGCAAGCTGTAATTGATCCTCGCTTTCCCGATGCAGGCAACAGCAAGATGCGCATCGAATATCGTCAGTTGAAAAAAAAACGGCGCACCAAGTGCGCCGCCTTTCACAACAACTCGCCATCAACCGATCAGCGCTTGCCCTTGAGCTTGAGCTGCGACAGATCGCGCACCGCGCCGCGGTCGGCCGACGTGGCCAGCGCCGCATACGCCTGCAGCGCCTGCGACACCACGCGTTCGCGGCCCACCGGCTCCCAGCCGTCGGCGCGCGCGTCCATGGCGGCGCGGCGGCGGGCCAGTTCCTCGTCGGAAACGGCCAGGTGAATCTTGCGGTTGGGGATGTCGATCTCGATCGTGTCGCCTTCTTCGACCAGACCGATCGTGCCGCCTTCCGCCGCTTCCGGCGAGGCATGGCCGATCACCAGGCCCGACGAGCCACCCGAGAAGCGGCCGTCGGTGAAGAGCGCGCAGGTCTTGCCCAGGCCCTTGGACTTCAGGTAGGACGTGGGATACAGCATTTCCTGCATGCCGGGGCCGCCCTTGGGGCCTTCGTAGCGGATCACCACCACGTCGCCCGCCACGACCTGGTCGCCCAGGATGCCTTCGACGGCGTCGTCCTGGCTTTCGAAGACGCGCGCGCGCCCCGTGAAGACCCACTGCGATTCGTCCACGCCGGCCGTCTTGACGATGCAACCCTTTTCAGCGAGGTTGCCGTACAGCACGGCGAGGCCACCGTCCTTGGAATAGGCGCTTTCCTTGCTGCGGATGCAGCCCGTCTTGCGGTCGGTGTCCAGCGTCAGGAACGTGGCGTCCTGGCTGAAGGCGACCGTGGTCGGGATGCCGCCGGGGGCTGCGCGGTAGAACTTCTTGGCTTCTTCACCCGCGTCGCCGGCCACGTCCCATTTCTGGATGGCGTTGCCCAGCGTGCCGCTGTGGACGTTGCCGCAGGACAGATCCAGCAGGTCGGCGCGCGCCAATTCACCCAGGATGCCCAGGATGCCGCCGGCGCGGTGCACGTCTTCGATGTGGTACTTGTCGGTGGCGGGTGCTGCCTTGCACAGGCAAGGCACCTTGCGCGAGATGCGGTCGATGTCGGCCATGGTGAAGTCCACGCCGGCTTCCTGTGCCGCGGCCAGCAAGTGCAGCACGGTGTTGGTCGACCCGCCCATCGCCACATCCAGCGCCATCGCGTTCTGGAACGCGCTCTTGGTGGCGATGCTGCGCGGCAGGACCGATTCGTCTTCTTCGACGTAGTAGCGGCGGCACAGGTCCACGACCAGGCGGCCAGCTTGTTCAAACAGGCCCTTGCGCCAGGCGTGCGTGGCGACGATGGTGCCGTTGCCGGGCAACGCCAGACCGATGGCTTCGGTCAGGCAGTTCATCGAGTTTGCCGTGAACATGCCGGAACAGGAGCCGCACGTGGGGCAGGCGCTGCGTTCGACTTCGGCCACTTCGGCGTCCGACACGTTGGGGTCGGCGGCCTTGATCATGGCGTCGACGAGGTCGATCTTGGCGATGACCTTGCCGTCGGTCGGCGACTTGACCTTGCCCGCTTCCATCGGACCGCCCGACACGAACACGACCGGGATGTTCAGGCGCATGGCGGCCATCAACATCCCGGGGGTGATCTTGTCGCAGTTCGAGATGCAGACCATGGCGTCGGCGCAGTGCGCGTTGACCATGTATTCCACCGAGTCCGCGATCAGTTCGCGCGACGGCAGCGAATACAGCATGCCGCCGTGACCCATGGCGATGCCGTCGTCCACGGCGATGGTGTTGAATTCCTTGGCGACGCCGCCGGCGGCTTCGATTTCCTTGGCCACCAGCGCGCCCAGGTCGCGCAGATGCACGTGGCCCGGAACGAACTGCGTGAACGAGTTCACCACGGCGATGATCGGCTTGCCGAAGTCGCCATCCTTCATGCCGGTTGCGCGCCACAAGGCGCGGGCGCCGGCCATGTTGCGGCCGTGGGTCGAAGTGCGGGAGCGGTAGTGCGGCATGATCTGTCTCAGGCTGTAGCTGTTAGCGTGGGCGGCAAAACGCTAAATAATACGCTGCTTCCGCGCCCGGCCGCCCGTGCGCGCCCTGGAAACGGACGCGCGGCGGTCGGCCGGCCACCAGCCGGCCCGCCGGCGGCCATCAGGCGGACGCCACGCCGCGCGCCGCGAAAGCGCTGGGCGACTCCCCCAGCGCCTTGCGGAACATCGCTGCGAATGCGCTGGGGCTTTCGTACCCCAGGTCCAGCGCCACATCCAGCACCCGATCACCCCGCGCCAACCGCTCCATCGCCGCCAAAAGCCTTGCCTGCTGGCGCCAGCGGCCGAACGTCATACCCGTGTGGCGCACGAAGAGCCGGTGCACCGTCTTGGGATCCACGCCCAATTCCCGCGCCCAGTCCGCTGCCCCGTCCTGCCGTTCCGGATGGCGCACAATGGCGCGGCAGATGCGCGCCAGCCGGGGTTCCGACGGCTGTGGCAGATGCAGCGGCAGCACGGGTTCCTGGCGCAACTCATCCAGCAGCAGCATCATCAGCCGCCCGTCGCGCGTGTCCGGCTCCCAATCCAGCGGCACCTCGGCAGCGGCCGCCATCAATTCGCGCAGCAGCGGTGACACGGACAGCACACAGCACTGCGCCGGCAGGTGTGCCGCCGCCCCCGGCTCGACGAAAACGGTGCGCATGCGCGGTTCGCCGCTCATGCGAATGCCGTGCGACACCCACGCCGGCACCCACACGCCGCGCGTCGGCGGCACGACCCAGATGCCCGCGTCCGTATCCACTACCATCACGCCCGACATCGCGTACACGAGCTGGCCGCGCCGATGGCGGTGTCGCTTGACCCGGTGACCGTCGGGATAGTCGATGGCCAGCCCCGCCAGCGGACGGCGCGAGGATTCGTAGGGATAGAGATCGGGTTCGGCGAGCGGTCGGGTCGTATGGCTCGTAAGGGCCATCCGGGTCTTATGCAGCGTAGGGGCTGTAGCGACCGAAGGAGTCGTAGTGGTCGTAGGAGTCGTACGCGTCGTTCGGGTCGTAGAAACGGTAGAAGCCGTAGCGATCGAAGGCGCCATACGAGTCGAGCCGGATCTGCGTGAAACCGTCATGACGCCCGCCCCCCCAACGCCAGCAGCGCGTCCTGCAAATGCCGCAGCCCGCGGCTGAGCGGCTTGTCGCGCCGCAGGACGATCGCCAGATCGCGCGACAGCCTTGGCGTCAGCGAACGCACTTCAAGCGCGTCACGCCGTCCGGCGCCGGATACCGCCAGCCGGGGCAACACCGCGCAGCCCAGCCCCGCCCCCACGATCTCCTTCATCGCCTCCGTGCTGCCCAGCTCCATGATCGGCTTGGCCGCCACGCCCGCCGCCTCGAACCAGTCATCCACCAGCCGCCGCGTGCGCGCGCCCGGCTCGAACAGCACCAAGGGCAGCCGCGCCAGCGACTGCGGCGTCACGACCTCCGGGATGGCGGCCGGATCGCGCGAAGGAAAGATCGCCACGAACTCGTCCTCCATCACCGGCGTCGCCTGGAACATGCGGCCCGGCGCCGGCAGCGTGATCAGCACGATATCCAACGTATTGGCCTCCAGCCCGCGCAGCATGTCCGCCGTATTGCCCGTGCTGGCCACGATGTCCAGCGCCGGAAACCGCTGACGCAGATCCGCCAGCACCGGCGGCAGCAGATAGGTGCACGCCGTCGCGCCCGTGCCAAGCCGGATCCGCCCCGACACCTGCGACGCATGCGACGCCATCGCCTGCTCGGCCTGCGCAATCGCGCCCTCGATCACGCGGATATGGGCCAGCAATTCCCGCCCCGCCGCCGTCGGCCCCGCGCGGCGTCCCACGCGCTCCACCAACTTCAGCCCGAAACGCCGCTCCAGCTGGCGGATCTGCAGACTGACGGCGGGCTGCGTCACGCCCGCTCGTTCCGCGGCGGCGGAAAAACTGCCCAGTTCGATGACCTGCGCAAACGTGCGCAAGTGGTCCAGATTCAAGCCGCGCATGATCTAACCAAAGTTTTGCTTATGCAAATCATAATAGACCAAAGCTTTATTAATGAATCAGCTTGGCCCACACTGGCGTTTTCGATCGGCCCTGCGTACTCCCACCCTCGGACACCTCCCAACTCATGTGTCCGTTGGTGCGGCGCCTTGCACACCCGATTGCCTACTAAATCTCCGGCCATTTCCATGTCGCCCCATTCGCCCACCGTCCTCATCCGCGACAGCGCGGAAGCCGATCTGCCCGCCATCAAGACCATCTACGCGCATCACGTGCAGCACGGCACCGCGTCCTTTGAACTCGAGCCGCCCTCCATCGCCGAAATGCGCCAGCGCCGCGCCGGCGTCCTAGAAAAGGAAATGCCTTACCTCGTGGCCGAGATCAACGGCGAGGTCGTTGGCTACGCCTACGTCACCCCCTACCGCCCGCGCCCCGCCTACCGGCACACCGTCGAAGACTCTGTCTACGTCAAGGCCGGCCGCGCCGGCCTCGGCATCGGCGGCAAGCTGCTCGCCGCCCTGGTCGAGCGCTGCACCGCCGCCGGCTGGCGGCAGATGCTTGCCGTCGTCGGAGACAGCCGCAACGCCGCTTCGCTTGCCCTGCACGCCAGCCAGGGCTTTCACCCCGTCGGCACCCTGCGGTCCGTGGGCCACAAGCACGGCGAATGGCGCGACACCGTCCTCATGCAGCGCAGCCTCGGCGACGGCGACACCACGCCCCCGCAACGCCCATGATCCGTGCCCGCGCCGTCATCTGTCTGGGCCTGACCCAGCTTATCGGCTGGGGCGTCACCTTCTACCTCATCGGCGCGCTCGGCCCGGCCATGACCGCCGACCTCGGCTGGAGCACCGCCACCGTCTACGGCGGCTTCTCCGCCGCCATCGTCGTCATGGCCCTCGTCTCCCCCGCCGCCGGCGCCGCGGTGGACCGTTGGGGCGGCCACCTCGTCATGCCCGCAGGCGCCGCGCTATCCGCACTCGGCTGCGCCCTGCTCGCCATCACGCACTCGCACGCACTCTACTTCGCCGCATGGGCCGCGCTCGGCGTCGGCATGCGCCTGTGCCTCTACGACGCCGCCTTCGCCGCGCTGGCCCGCGCCGCCGGCCCCGCCGCCCGCAGGCCCATGTCCCAGATCACCCTCTTCGGCGGACTGGCATCCACCGTCATGTGGCCCGTCGGCCACTTCCTGGCCGAATGGCTTGGCTGGCGCGGCGCCGCCTGGTGCTACGCCGCCCTCGCCCTCGCCACCATCCCACTCTACCTGGCCCTGCCCCGCCGCCGCTACACCGCGTCCACCACCGACCCCGGCAGGGCCACCACCGGCCTCACCCGCACCGCCGCCGAACGCCGCCTGGCCGGCACCCTCTACGCCGTCATGGCGATGCTGACCAACTTCCTGGCAGCCGGCAACGCCGCGCACCTTTTCTCGCTGCTGACCGGCCTGGGCCTGGCCACCGCCGCCGCGGTCACCGTCGCATCGCTCTGGGGCATCGGCCAATTCGCTGCTCGTTTAGGCGACGTCCTCGTCGGCGCCCGCCTTCATCCGCTGACGCTCAACCTGGCAGTAGCCCTGGTCCTCCCACTGTGCTTCCTGCTCGCCCTCGTCCCCGGCGGCAACCTCTACGCCACCGCCGCCTACACCTTGCTCTACGGCGCGTGCAACGGCCTCTTGACCATCACCCGCGGCACGCTGCCGCTGGCGCTCTTTGACTTTCGCAGCTACGGCGCGCTGGTTGGGGCGTTGCTGATTCCCAGTTTTCTACTGACCGCTGCGGCGCCTGTTGCGTATGCGTTCGTCATTGAATGGCAGGGCGCGAAAGCAGCAATGATGGTGTCCGCCGTGCTCGCAGCGGTGATTGCGGCTGCGGCGGTGATGTTGAGATGGAAGTTCATCGGGCGGGTGAAGGAGGCTGCGGTGACAGCGGCCGTCACACCCAATGTTGCGCCGGCGGCGCGGGATGGTGTTTAGCATTGGTGTCTCAGTCAATTTGGTTCATTAATAAGACTCCTCTGATTTACACGCAGTATTGGCAGCTTCTAAAAGCGGTAGTGCCATCTGGCACCAAGGACGACCCGTGCGGTCCGTCGCTACCCGGAAGCTCGCCATGCCAACTCAAACCGATCTGCATTCCGCTAGCGCCCTCGGCGAAGCGCCCTTTCAGCTCGTCAAATTCACGCTGCCTGGATGCCTGTCCGAGACGATCCCGCTTGGAGTGGCGCTGGCCAAGGCCGAGCCAGCCGTTCACTTCGGCAGAGCGATGGAGCGCGCCAGGTGATGCGGAGCGCCGTACAGGAATTTGCCCGTAACGGACGCGCATCCAACGACCATCTTTACCTTTTGCTGGACCCGCTGTCGCCGTGTCCGCCAACAGATCCTCTAAGTATTCAATCGTTGACCCAAGCGTTGGGCGCACAGGCGATCACGCCCATAATGCGGCCGGACCTCGCCCATACGCCAGACGCGTGTCCCGCGCTCGTACAGTTGGCGGCACCTGGCGACACAGCGAACATGTCGCTGCTCGCATCCGCTGAACGTCATGCAATTGACGACGCAAGTTATAGGAAGCGCTATGTCTGCGGATGGCTGACTAGTGATCGGCCCATCAATACCGTTGCCGATCACTTAGCTGCGCGCTGCCTGGATGTCATCAAGCCTGTAGCTGGCAAACGGATGACACCCTGGTCGAGCCATTGCGACTCGAACTGCTCGCGGCATCGATGGAACGTGCCTTTCCTGCACTGCTATGGCCGGTAAAGCGTTGGCTATGCCCGACCAGTTGGGGCACCTACACCTTGCTTCGCGGTGCTCCCACCGGGGCCGGCACGGAAGAACTCGTGCTAGCTCGACAGGCTCAACAACTAGCCCCGCTCGTTGGCGACTTCCTGGATGTGTGGCGCCTGGCGTTAACGCTTCCGATGCCGTATGCCCCCATGCGCTGGCGTGGCGTCACGATTCTGCCGCCGCAAGCCGCCGTGCATGCATTCCGGATGATCCGCGACGCTCGCAAACTGGGATTACGCCAAAGCGCAGACATCATCGACCTGTGCACACATCGCGTGTTCATTCATCCCGGTCTTCCACGGCATCCAAAAGTTCAAGCCGATATCGCGATCGCAGCCGCAGGCCAGTCCACATTGCAAGCGCGTTTTGAAAGCTACGACGACTTTGCGTGGCAACGCATCGTTGCGTCATTACCTCCCGCCGCGGACTACACATGAACACCAGCAAAACCCTGACCCAGGCCCGGCGCCAGGCGGCTCCCAATCCCACCGGCACTTGCGCCGCCTGCGAACGTACCGGTTTACCGATCCTGCCGCTACGCCTTGCAATCATGCCGGTCACCGACGGGCTCAGCCAGCATGGCGCACTGAGTCAAAAATCAATTCAGACTGCATTGCGCGTACTGCGGCAAGGTTATGTCTACGTCTTGCTGGACAAAGAAATCTGGCATGCCTATCAGGTCACCCCGGAAGGGTACTTACGCCAGTTCAATCCATTCTCCATGCCGCGGGCGAAGCCCGAGCCGCTAGCCACCTCATGCGTGGACGCGGGCCATGATCTGCGCGCGGCATTCATCAATATCGACACCGCAACGCATAAGCAAGCCTGGATCGCGTTTTCACAAGATCCTTGGCCGAAGGCGACGCTCGATGCTTATCGCACCGGTAAATACGTTGATGGCAAGGCACTGCCGGCTGATTATCGTGAACGGTTCAGGGTGGTCAACCTCTTGACGCTCAAGCAAGATCCGACTGGTGGCAACCAGGCGCTTGCCCTTGAGAACGGCGATGATCTCCACCAGCATGTCGCCGAGTATGCGATCGGCACCCACGATTTCGGTAGCGTTCATGATTGGCATCCCCGTCATGCGCGCTTGGAAGCCATGCAGGCGCAACTGCGCATGCTCGAAAAGCAGCATGGGCTTCCAAAGGGAGTGGCCGGCCTCGTCCTGCCCGACCCGGTGGGAATGGCTGCTGAGCTCAACAGCCTGCGGCTCTCCGTCAACACGATGCGTCAGCGGTGGCGTGAAGAACCGACAAGACGGTATGCCTACCTTACTTCGCAGTGCCTGCTAGGCATCAAGGCTTACATCGCCCAGCATATAGAGGCTGCACATCCGCCGCCCCCGCCACCCAGCGACTACTGGACGTCCAGCGAATCCGGCGTCCCACCCGTATACAGTGACCCCGCACAGGATCGGGCCCGCGCGGTCGACAGCGAGAATAAGCGTCGCATGGCCCGGCTGGAAGATCGTTACTGGGAAACTGGCCCTGCGGGGCGAAAGACCTTTCAGGATTCGTACGACAAGGAAGACGAGAACTTTCAAAAGCAGATCGACGCTTATGCAACCGATTGGGCTGACCTGGTGACTGGCGCCAACTGGCGCCGGGTCATGGCTCTGGACTATGCGGACTCCGATGCGCGTTCGCGGCAATATCGGCTAAGCGCCACTGCGGCTTGTCTTGCAGGCGGCATAACGGATGCCCCGCCACAGCAAACAACAGCGGCAGGCGAGAGCAAACCTGGCGAAAAGCCCACTCCGGAAGTGTTGGGTCCCAGCAGTCAGGTTTGGCAAGACCTTCTGTCCGACGGTGGGAGCCCGGTCTATACCGCACTCAATGGGCAACACACCGACTTGCAGCAAGCGTTCGAACCGCAGTTCACGGACGCAATGCCCTCCGAGGCGGGCAAAAAATACTTTGACGCGATAAAAATGGTCGCCACCAGCAAGGAGGGTAGCCATTGGCGCGGGGCGCTTGTTGTTGAAGCCGCAGACCAGCTGTTGGCGGCCATCCACGATGCGAGCAACCGCCTCGAAAACACCCTGAGCATCGGCGCCAAGGCGGCGTTGGACAACCTCCAGTCCGGCGCCGCCTGGCTATACGGTAAAGCCAAGTTCACCCAGATCACCATCCAGCTCACGGTGGGGGAGTGCTTCGAGCTGCTGTCGAGCGAGATCCGTGAGCATGCCAACTCGGCCCAAAAGGCAACTGGCAAGCGCGCACGCGCCATGTTGCTGGGCAGTCTGATCACCATCCCCAATGCCAATGTCCGCAATGTGCTCATCAACGTCACGCTATGGGCGCATGGAACTGCCGAAGAGGTCAAGAAGCGCATCCTGGATTTCAGTCAAGAAGCCAAGGAGGGCGCGCAAGACATCAAACAGGCGGCCGGCGCACTTGGACAGGAGGTCAAGAGGGAAGCCCAACATGCCTTACGTCAAGTCAACGCCGGCCTGAAGAATCTGGAGCCCGCTGCCACCGCGGTGCTGAATGGAATGCAGGTTGGCGCGGCGGGGGCCCGTCGTGTCGCCAGCAGCACGTTTTCGAGCTTGAAGAGTTTGGCCGTCGGTAGCGTGGATGGTGGCTTATCCTTTATCGGCCTGTACTTTCTAAGGGACAGTTTGAAAAGCGCGATTGCCGACCTGGATGGGAAAGTGGGAGCAAAGCATCCCGAGGCCGTCGCGGCGTTTTACAGCGTTTCGCTCGGCTTCGTAGGAGCGAGTGTTGAGGCGGCGGGCTTAGCGATCAAAATACCGGCGGACGCTGCCAAGGATTTCGTGCTGCGATGGGGAGCGGAGAAAACTCCTGTGCTCACTCGCGTTGTGGGGCTGGGTTCGAAAATGGTGATGATCGGTGGAGCGATATCGGCTTTGGCGGGAATTGCGGATGCCGGTGCGAGTTTTCGTGCCGTCGTACGCGTAATAAAAGCTGGCGAAGCAGTTGTCGCGATACCCTACGCATTTTCTGGCTTTCTATCAATCATCGGAGCAGGGCTTACCTACTTTGGAGTCATTGGATCACTCGCGCTGTTCGGTCCGTTAGGTGCCGGCGTCATTGTTGGACTAGTCGCCTACGCGATGTTGCAGATAGCAAGGAGCCTAGAGTCTGACGCATTGGAAAAATGGGCTCGGCGTTGCTATTTCGGTCGAACAGAAAGCAGTGAACGCTGGCGCGATCCGGACGATATGGACGTCGCCATCGCTGCACTCAATGCCGCAGTACTCGGCATGGACGTCGACCTCCGCTTCTCAAATGAAGACCGAGCGATATCGAAAGACGAGCTCTACAGCGAAGACGTCGAAGTGCTCAAAAACCGCGGCGCAGTCAAGAAAACAAAGGCGCTTGTTTACAGCGCAACCTTACCCGGCTTCGATGCCGAACGATCGCGCTACCGCTTCGCCCTCACCATCGAGCGTTTTGACCTCGCACGAGACGGCAAACGTCGCCCTATTCTGTCTTCCCACGTCATGGCATCTGGGCAAGTCAACGATACTGCCCGTGCCATCCAAACTTCGACCTTAGACGATTCGGATTACACGTTGGTCGGTGAGACGAAGCCGACATCGGAACGGCCAGTCCTTAGCGGCTGGTATTGGTTGGATCCCATCAACAAGATCAAATCGGCCACATTTGCTGTGGCATTCTGGCCCGATAAGGACGACAGTACCGGCTTCGCTGCCATCGAGATCACGGAGCAACTCTGATGGCGAGACCACAGCTAAATCCCCCCTGCGCCGGATGGCAATGTGACCTCCCCGGTCCGAATGACCCTCTTATCGAGCCCCCCATGCTGCTCTGGCGAGCGCCGACGCACATGGACGAAATATATGTCGAATTCGCTCGGAGTACATCCGTTCTGCGGGGTACGCTTCTTATCTTTTCGCTGCTGATTGCATGGACATGCCTCGAACAGACAATTCTGATCACCAGGCATTTCAGCGCTATCACGACGACGGGGGTTGGAGCATTTGAAATTGGAATGTTCTTGCTGTTTGCGATTGCGATTGGCCTATGCGTTTGGGCAGTATGTGTTTTCTATCGCGCCGACGTCTCACCTCCCCGCGATCTTCCGCTTCGCTTTAATCGTCTTCGCCGCAAGGTTTACGTTTATGGCTTCCATTCAGTCTGGTGGAATCCTTGCGAGCGCGCCTACGTGACCACCGCGAGTTATGACTGGGACAATCTGCGCGCGGAGAAATGGAAAGTCCGAGGCGCGACGCCAGGCGGAGGTCTCATCATCAAGGAAGGCGTCTCCATCGCGGTTGTAGAACCGGGTACCAATCACGTCGTGACGCGCTTCCATCTAAACACCGACGCTGCAAACACCTCGAATTTCTGGGCCTACGTGTGCGCCTACATGCAAAACGGTATCGAAGGCCTCGACCCCGATCACGCCGAACCGCGGGATGCCAACGACGTCGCCCCGTACAACATCGCTTTGCGTCTAGCCCCACGAGTTCAATGGCCCGCGGATATGGACCGTGAATCCCGAACGGCACCGTGAAAGTCCTTGAGGGGAGGGTGTAATTTGCTTCCCCAAAAAATGGGCCGTGCGCCATCCCGCTGCTGCTTAACGGCTCTGATGCTTTTGTTTCATGAACTCCAGCTTCACCGCCAAAGAAATTAGGAAAGGACTCTGATGGCAAGACCGCAACTTAATCCCCCCTGCGGCGGCTGGCAACGCGATCTGCCAGGTCCCAATGATCCTCCAGATGAGGCCCCCATGCTGCTCTGGCAGGCGCCGACGCACATGGACGAAACGTATATCGAGTTCGCTCGCAACACTTCGAGTATGCGCGGTGTTTGCTTTTTCTTTTTAGCGCTGGTCGCATGGGTTCTTCTAGAGCACTTAGTAATGGCCGCAAAGGATATATATTCACTCGCCACTACAGGTGTTAGCGCATCTATGGCCGGAATCTTTCTGATGCTTGCCAGTTCAATTTCCATCGGCCTGTGGACAGCGTTTGTAATCTACCGTGCCGACGTATCCCCGCCCCGCGATCTTCCGCTTCGATTCAACCGTCTACGCCGCAAGGTATACGTCTATGACTTCCATTCTGTATGGTGGAATCCCTTCGAGCGCGCATACGTGACCACCGCCAGCTATGACTGGGACGATCTGCGCGCGGAGAAATGGAAAGTCCGTGGTGCGACGCCAGGCGGAGGTCTCATCATCAAGGAAGGCGTCTCCATCGCAGTTGTGGAACCCGGTACTAACAAAGTCGTAACACGCTTCCACTTAAATACTGACGCTGCTAACACCTCCAATTTCTGGGCCTACGTGTGCTCCTACATGCAGAACGGCATCGAAGGCCTCGACCCCGATCACGCCGAACCGCGTGATGCCAACGACGTCGCACCGTACAACATCGCTTTGCGTCTAGCCCCAAGAGTTCAATGGCCTGCGGATATGGATCTGGAATCCCGAACCGCACCATGAAGGCGGGCGAGGCCGGAGATTCAATCTGTTTCCCCGAAGCGGCCGTTCGCCAGCCGACTGCTGCGGTTCGTGCGTCTGTTCCAAGCACCAGAAAATAACCGCCAGCTCAACCCTCAGCCGCCGAAGCCACCACCCACTTCTCCCACCCGATCTTCCTCAGCTTGCAAGCCGGGCACTCCCCGCACCCATAGCCCCAATCATGCCGAGCCCCCCGCTCCCCGAGATAACACGTATGGCTTTCCTCGACGATCGTCTCCACCAACGCATCACCCCCCAGCGCATAAGCCAACGCCCAGGTTTCCGACTTATCGATCCACATCAACGGCGTCTCGATCGTCACCCGTGACCCAAGTCCAAGTCCCAGCGCCACCTGCTGCGCCTTGATCGTGTCATCCCGGCAATCCGGATACCCGGAAAAATCCGTCTCGCACATTCCACCCACCAGCACGTCCAACTGCCGCCGATACCCCAGCGCCGCCGCCAGCGTCAGGAACAGCAGATTGCGTCCCGGCACAAACGTATTCGGCAAGCCGTTCGCCTGCATCTCGATCGCCCGGTCGCTGGTCATCGCCGTATCGCCCACCTGCCCGAGCACCTTCAGGTCCAGCAGATGGTCCTCGCCCAACCGCGCCGCCCAGTCCGGAAAACTGGCCCGGATCTCGCGCAGCACATTCAGCCGCGCCGACAGTTCGATGTGATGGCGCTGTCCGTAATCGAACGCCACCGTCTCCACGTGCGCATAGCGTTCCAGCGCCCAGGCAAGACAAGTGGTGGAATCCTGCCCGCCCGAAAACAGCACGAGCGCGCGACGTTGATGATTTTGCATAAAGGGGGCTTCTGGAATAACGAAGGGATACCCCGCACTTTAACCGAGCAAACCGCCTCCCCCGTAAGGAACGCTGCGTAAAATCGACCGATCATTTTCAAGGTTTGCCCGCAACGCCCGCTTCGACTCAATCCCCTTCCAACCGCCGTCAGACGGATCCCCGCACGATGAATGCCAAGCGCACGCAGTCCGATTCCGCAGAACCCTTGCGTCACGATATCCGGCTGTTGGGCCGGTTGTTAGGAGAGGTCATCGAAGAATGCGAAGGCAAGCGCGTCTTCGACACCATCGAGACCCTGCGCCGCACCGCCGTCAAATTCCGCCGCGAAGGCGACGAGGCCGACAGCAAACTGCTCGAACAACGCGTCAAGCGCCTGCAAGGCAGCGACCCCAACTCCGTCGCCCGCGCCTTCAGCTACTTTCTGCATCTGGCCAACATCGCCGAAGACCGCGACCAGAACCGCCGCCAGCGCGCCCGCGCGCTCGCCGACGGCACGCCCGCCCGCGGCAGCCTGCGCGAAGCCATTCAGATCCTTGGCGGACAAGGCGTCAGCGTTGCGCGCATCCGCCGCCTGCTGGCCGAAGCGTGCGTCATGCCCGTCCTCACCGCGCACCCCACCGAAGTCCAGCGCAAAAGCACCCTCGACGTCCACCGCGAAATCTCCACCGCCCTCGCCCAACGCGAAGCCCAGTTGACGCCCGACGAGCTCGCCGAACTCGACACCGCCCTGCTCGGCCGCGTCGCCACCCTGTGGCAGACCCGCATGTTGCGCTACACGCGCCTGACCGTCGCCGACGAAATCGAGAACGCGCTCTCCTACTATCGCAGCACCTTCCTGCAGGTCATCCCGCGCCTCTACGGCGACCTCTCCAAGCTGCTCAACCGCGAATCCGCCAAGCCCTTCGCCGCCCCGCCGCCGCCGCTCGAACCCTTCCTGCGCATGGGCAGCTGGATCGGCGGCGACCGCGACGGCAATCCGAACGTCGACGCCACCACGCTCGAGCGCGCCCTGCTGCGCCAGGCCACCGTCCTCTTCGAACACTACCTCCAGGAAGTCCACGCCCTCGGCGCCGAACTCTCCATCACCACCCTGCTCATCGCCGCCGACCCCGAACTGCTCGCGCTCGCCGAGCGCAGCGGCGACGACTCCCCGCACCGCCGCGACGAACCCTACCGGCGCGCCCTCGTCGGCATCTACGCCCGCCTGGCCGCCACCGCGCTGCGGCTCACCGGCCAGAACCTCGCCCGCCGCAGCACCGTCGCCGCCCCCGCCTACGACGCCCCCCAAGAGCTCGCCGCCGACCTCGCCGTCATCGCCGCGTCGCTCGGCGCCCATCACGGCGCCCCGCTGGCCAAGCTGCGCCTGTCCGGCCTGCAGCAGGCCCTCGAGGTCTTCGGCTTTCACCTCGCCACCGTCGACCTGCGCCAAAGCTCCGACGTCCACGAAGCCGCGCTCGCCGAACTCTTCTCGCGTGCCGGCGTCACCCACAACGGCAAACCCCTCGACTACCTCGCGCTGTCCGAAGAAGAACGCGTCGACCTCCTGCGCACTGAACTCGCGCAGGCACGCCCCCTGGCCTCCCCCTGGATCGCCTACTCCGAAGACACCACCCGTGAACTCGCCGTCCTGCGCGCCGCCGCCGCCGGCCGCGCCCGCTACGGCAAACAGGCCGTGCGCCAGACCATCGTCTCGCACACCGAAACCCTCAGCGACCTGCTCGAAGTCATGGTCCTGCAGAAAGAGGCCGGCCTCATCGCCCCCGCCGGGCAAGACATCGCCCCCGAAGACGGCCTCATGGTCGTCCCCCTCTTCGAAACCATCCCCGACTTGCAGCGCGGCGCCGACATCATGGCCGCCTGGCTCGACCTGCCCGAGATCCGCCAGCGCGTAAAACTTGCGCAAAACGGCGCCCAGGAAGTCATGCTGGGTTACTCCGACAGCAACAAGGACGGCGGCTTCCTCACGTCCAACTGGTCGCTCTACCAGGCCGAACGCGCACTCGTCGACGTCTTCTCCACCCGCAACGTCCGCCTGCGCCTCTTCCACGGCCGCGGCGGCTCCGTCGGACGCGGCGGCGGTTCCAGCTTCGACGCCATCCTCGCCCAGCCCCCCGGCACCGTCGCCGGCCAGATCCGCCTGACCGAGCAGGGCGAAGTCATCCAGAGCAAATACAAGGACGCCGAAGTCGGCCGCTGGCACCTTGAACTCCTCATCGCCGCCACCCTCGAATCCAGCCTAGCCCCCCGCGCCGAAGCCACCAGCGCCGAAGACGCCCACATGGCCCACCACGGCCCCGCCATGTCCTTCATGTCCGACACCGCGCAACGCACCTACCGCGGCCTCGTCTACGACACCCCCGGCTTCGCCGAATACTTCTTCGCCGCCACCCCCATCAGCGAAATCGCCGGCCTGAACATCGGCTCGCGCCCCGCCTCCCGCAAGAAAGGCCAACGCATCGAAGACCTGCGCGCCATCCCGTGGGGCTTCTCCTGGGCCCAATGCCGCCTCATGCTCACCGGTTGGTACGGCATGGGCTCCGCCATCGAGGCCTATCTCGAAACCGGCGCCCCCGACGCCCCCCGCTCGCGCCGCGGCCGCCTTGCACAACTGCGCGAAATGGCCCGCGACTGGCCCGCCTTCCGCACCCTGCTCTCCAACATGGAAATGGTCCTGGCCAAATCCGACCTCGCCATCGCCGCCCGCTACGCCCAACTCGTCCCCCAACGCGCCCTGCGCGAACGCATCTTCGGCGCCATCAGCGCCGAACACGGCCGCACTGTCGGCATGCTGAAACTGCTGACCCAACGCGAACTGCTCGCCGACAACCCCACGCTGCAGATCGCCCTGCGCGAACGATTTGCCTATATCGACCCGCTGAATTACCTGCAGGTTGATCTCATCCGGCGTCATCGCGCGGTGCAGAAGAATCCCAGCGCAGAGGTCGACAAGCGCGTGCAACGCGCGATTCACCTGACGATCAACGGAATCGCGGCGGGGCTGCGGAATTCGGGGTAAGAGGCACCAGCCATGAACTCGGTGAACTCGACATTGCAGGTCGCGTCCGGCGCTGCCATGATCGCCGTGGAAACGGCGGGCAGCGGTTTGCCCGTCGTCTTCCTGCACGCCAACGTCTGCGACCGGCGCATGTGGCGCGCGCAGTTGAAAGCAAGCGGGCCGGATTACCAAGCCATCGCGTATGACCGGCGGGGCTTTGGGGAAACCCGCGCGCAAGCCCAGGACCACTCCGCCGTCGCCGATTTGTTAGCCGTCATCGACGCCACGGCCGGTTCCACGCCGGTGATCTTGGCCGGCTGCTCTCAGGGCGCCAGCATCGCGCTGAATGCGACCTTGATGCACCCTGCCCGCGTGCGCGGGCTGATGCTGATTTCACCCACCGTCAATGGCGCTCCAGCGCCCGTCTACCCGCCGGTAATTCTGGAGATGGTCGCGCGTCAACGCGAGGCGGAATCGGCCGCAGATCGTGGCCGGATCAACGAGATCAAAGCTGAACTCTTTTTGGACGGCCCATTGGCGGATCCTGGGCGCGTTACCGGCGAGACACGCCGCTTGTTTCTGGAAATGAACGCTATTGCGCTGGCGGCAGCGCCCGTCGGTACTAATCGCGACGATTTTGAGGCGTTCACCCGGCTAGGAGCAATCGATGTTCCTGCGTCAATCGTATGGGGCAAGTTGGACTTTCCTCACATTCAGGAACGCGCTTACACGGTGGCGCGGCTATTGCCACACGCGCAGGGTCACGCGCTGGAAGGGGCGGCCCATCTTGCGGGGCTTGAGCAGCCTGATGAGTTGACCGGACTGCTTAAGGACCTGGTCAAACGCTGCACTTGAAGCGGTGCGCCACCAGATTTGTCGAACGGCATATTCACACGGCCGGCGTCAAACACCAAGGACACTGCGCAATCGCGAAGCGTCATCACACCGACGCAAGACACCGCGTAAGCCCCGCCAGGCCGCCCGCGCGGCCGTCGCGGGGCGGGCATCGCAAGATGCTTCAAACCCGCGTCGGCCGAGATAAGAATCTCAAGAACCCCGCTCGGCCCAGCGACCGCCAAGTTCAATCCACCGAGCCCGGCGCGTCGTCGGCCTGGGGTGCGCGGGGCGTGTAGATGCGC
>NZ_DGMA01000021.1:0-32105 GCF_002388205.1 Achromobacter sp. UBA4530
TCTGCCGGGCGACAACGTGACAATGACCGTCAAGCTGCTGGCCCCGATCGCCATGGAAGAAGGTCTGCGTTTCGCCATCCGTGAAGGCGGTCGTACCGTCGGCGCCGGCGTCGTCGCCAAGATCCTGAAGTAATTCGGATCTATTAAGCAGCACCCAACCAGCGAGGGCGTGATCCCGCCCTCGCGTCTCGTTCTTTAGGAAACGCCATGAAAAACCAAAAGATCCGCATCCGCTTGAAAGCCTTCGATTACAAGCTGATCGATCAATCGGCCGCCGAAATCGTCGACACCGCCAAGCGCACGGGCGCTGTCGTCCGCGGTCCGGTGCCGCTGCCCACGCGTATCCGTCGCTACGACGTTCTGCGTTCGCCGCACGTCAACAAGACGTCGCGTGACCAGTTCGAAATCCGTACCCATCAGCGCCTGATGGACATCGTTGATCCCACCGACAAGACCGTTGACGCCCTGATGCGTCTGGACCTGCCGGCCGGCGTCGACGTCGAAATCGCGCTGCAGTAAGACGCTCCGGGCCTGCTACCTTCGCCGGCAGGTTCGTAAAAAAAAATGGCCGCACTCCCTCGGGATTGCGGCCATTTTGTTTTGGCGTCCCAGCCCGAACGAGCATGTAAGCATGTGCTCACTACCTGCTCAAACGACGCTGGAAGGCAGCATGCTCGCCAGGCCGCGCAAACCGTGGCAAAAATGCCCACCGACGCATGGCCTGAATCCGCTAAGTGCTTGTGCCGCTTAGAAAAAACATGCTAATATGCGAAGCTTGCCATTTTGTGGCAAGTCTAACTATGGACAAAGCCCAAGCCACCTTGCTGTTTGAGGGCGCTGCGCCTAGTCCAGGTTGAACATAGTCGTAGGGCAAAGGCCGTTACCTTTTGCCTGATTAGCCCCGACCAATCGCAGTCGGGAATGGAGAAAACGATGTCGAATTCGACACCCACGCCCGCCGCTCACCGGCTGGGGCTGGTGGGTCGCAAGGTCGGCATGACCCGCATTTTTACCGAGGAAGGTGAATCCATCCCGGTGACCGTGCTGGACGTGTCCAACAACCGCGTGACCCAAGTTAAGTCCCTGGAAACCGACGGCTACGCCGCCATCCAGGTGGCTTATGGCACTCGTCGTGCCTCGCGTGTGGCTCAGCCGCAAACGGGCCACTACGCCAAGGCCGGCGCTGAAGCCGGTAGCATCCTCAAAGAATTCCGCCTTGATCCCGCTCGCGCCGCTGAATTTGCGGCCGGTTCCGTGATCGCCGTGGAATCCGTGTTCGAAGCCGGCCAACAGGTCGACGTCACGGGCACGACCATTGGTAAAGGCTTCGCCGGTACCATCAAGCGTCACAACTTTGGTTCGCAGCGCGCGTCGCACGGTAACTCCCGTTCGCACCGCGTTCCGGGCTCGATTGGTCAAGCACAAGATCCGGGCCGCATTTTCCCGGGTAAGCGCATGGCCGGTCACCTGGGTGACGTCACCCGCACCGTTCAAAACCTCGACGTCGTTCGCGTTGACGTTGAGCGCGGCCTGCTGCTGGTCAAGGGCGCTGTCCCCGGCCACGCTGGCGCCGACATCGTTGTGCGCCCGGCCATCAAGGCCCCGGCCAAGAAGGGAGCGTAAGTAAATGGATCTCAAGCTCCTGAACGACCAAGGTCAGGCCGCTGCTACGTTCAGCGCGCCGGACACGATCTTCGGCCGTGACTTCAACGAAGCGCTGATTCACCAGATCGTCGTGGCTTTCCAAGCCAACGCGCGTTCCGGCAATCGTGCTCAGAAGGACCGTACGGAAGTCAAGCACTCCACCAAGAAGCCCTGGCGTCAAAAGGGTACCGGCCGCGCTCGCGCTGGTATGACTTCGTCGCCGCTGTGGCGTGGCGGTGGTCGGACTTTCCCGAACTCGCCTGAAGAGAACTTCAGCCAGAAGGTCAACAAGAAGATGTACCGCGCCGGGATCCGTTCGATTCTGTCGCAGCTCGCTCGCGAAGACCGCATCGCCGTCGTTGAATCGTTTGATCTGGAATCGCCCAAGACCAAGGCTGCCGCTGCAAAGCTGAAGAGCCTGGGCCTGGACTCGGTCCTGATCATCACCGACAGCGTCGATGAAAATGTTTACCTCGCCACCCGCAACCTGCCGCACGTTGCCGTTGTCGAGCCCCGTTATGCCGATCCGTTGTCGCTGGTCCACTACAAGAAAGTGCTGATCACCAAGCCGGCCATCGCTCAACTCGAGGAGATGCTGGGATGAACGCTGAACGCTTGATGCAAGTCATTCTGGCTCCGATCGTGACCGAAAAGGCCACGTTCGTCGCTGAGAAGAATCAGCAAGTCGCTTTCCGTGTCGTGGCTGACGCTACCAAGCCGGAAATCAAGGCTGCCGTCGAACTGCTCTTCAAGGTGCAGGTCGAGTCCGTGCAGGTCCTCAACCGTAAGGGCAAAGTCAAGCGCTTTGGCCGATTCGTTGGCCGTCGCCGTAATGAGCGCAAGGCTTACGTCTCGCTCAAGGACGGCCAGGAAATCGACTTTGCGGAGGTGAAGTAAATGGCCCTCGTAAAAGTTAAGCCGACTTCGGCTGGCCGCCGTGGCATGGTGAAGGTTGTCAGCCCGAACCTGCACAAGGGTGAGCCCTACGCGCCGCTGCTCGAAAAGAAGACCCGTGGTTCTGGCCGTAACAACAACGGTCACATCACGATCCGTCATCGTGGCGGTGGTCACAAGCAGCACTACCGTATCGTCGACTTCCGTCGCGATAAGGACGGCATCCCGGCAAAGGTCGAGCGTCTGGAATATGACCCCAACCGTACGGCGCACATCGCTCTGCTGTGCTACGCCGACGGCGAACGTCGTTACATCATCGCTCCCCGTGGCCTGGAAGTCGGTGCGACCGTGCTGTCGGGCACCGATGCTCCGATCCGCGCTGGCAACACGCTGCCGATCCGCAACATCCCGGTCGGTACGACGATCCACTGCGTCGAAATGCTCCCCGGCAAGGGTGCCCAGATGGTCCGCTCGGCTGGCGCTTCCGCCGTCCTGCTGGCTCGCGAAGGCATCTACGCTCAGGTGCGTCTGCGCTCGGGTGAAGTCCGCCGTGTGCACATCGAATGCCGCGCCACCATCGGTGAAGTCGGTAACGAAGAACACAGCCTGCGCCAAATCGGCAAGGCCGGTGCAATGCGTTGGCGCGGTGTCCGCCCGACCGTTCGTGGCGTTGCCATGAACCCGGTGGATCACCCGCACGGTGGCGGCGAAGGCCGTACCGGTGAAGCACGCGAGCCGGTCAGCCCGTGGGGCACTCCGTCGAAGGGTTACAAGACCCGTCGCAACAAGCGGACGAACAATATGATCGTCCAACGGCGCAAGCGCAAGTAAGAGGCGAACACTATGTCACGTTCGATCAAGAAAGGCCCGTTTGTCGATGCTCACCTGATCAAAAAGGTGGACACGGCCGTCGCGGGCAAAGACAAGAAGCCGATCAAGACCTGGTCGCGTCGTTCCACGATCCTGCCCGAGTTCATCGGTCTGACGATCGCTGTGCACAACGGCAAGCAGCATGTTCCCGTTTATATCAACGAGAACATGGTCGGTCACAAGCTGGGCGAGTTCGCGCTGACCCGTACGTTCAAGGGTCACGCCGCGGACAAGAAGGCGAAGAGGTAAGCGATGGAAACTACTGCCATTATCCGTGGGGTTCACATCTCCGCTCAGAAGACCCGTTTGGTTGCGGACCTGATCCGTGGCCAGAAGGTCGGCCGTGCGCTGGAAATCCTCACCTTCTCGCCGAAGAAGGCTGCCGTCATCCTGAAGAAGGCTGTCGAGTCCGCCATCGCCAACGCCGAGCACAACGACGGCGCCGACATCGACGAACTGAAAGTCACCACGATCTTCGTGGACAAGGCTCAGTCGATGAAGCGCTTCTCCGCTCGCGCCAAGGGCCGCGGCAACCGTATCGAGAAGCAGACCTGCCACATCACGGTCAAGGTCGGAGCTTAAGGAGTCACGATGGGTCAGAAAATTCACCCCACTGGGTTCCGTCTCGCGGTCACCCGTAATTGGTCCTCGCGTTGGTTCGCCGACGACAAGGCCTTCGGCTCGATGCTGGCCGAAGACATTCGCGTTCGCGAGTACCTGAAGAAGAAGCTCAAGAGCGCCTCCGTTGGTCGCGTGATCATCGAGCGTCCCGCCAAGAATGCCCGCATCACCGTCTACTCGGCTCGTCCGGGCGTGGTGATCGGCAAGCGCGGCGAAGACATCGAAAGCCTGAAGGCTGATCTGCAGCGTCTGATGGGCGTGCCCGTGCACGTCAACATCGAAGAAATCCGCAAGCCGGAAACCGATGCTCAACTGATCGCCGACTCGATCTCGCAACAGCTCGAGAAGCGCATCATGTTCCGCCGCGCCATGAAGCGCGCGATGCAGAACGCCATGCGTCTGGGTGCCCAAGGCATCAAGATCATGAGCTCGGGCCGTCTGAACGGTATCGAAATTGCTCGCACCGAGTGGTATCGCGAAGGCCGTGTGCCGCTGCACACCCTCAAGGCCAACATCGACTACGGCACCTCCGAAGCCCACACCACGTACGGCGTGATCGGCATCAAGGTCTGGGTCTACAAGGGCGACATGCTGGCCAACGGCGAATTGCCGCCGGAAACCGCAGCCCCGCGTGAAGAAGAACGTCGTCCGCGCCGCGCTCCGCGTGGTGATCGTCCGGACGGTGCTCGCACCGGTCGTCCGGGTGGTCGTGGCCGCGCTCCCCGCAAGGCGGACGCTGCTCCGGCGCCTGAAGGAGAATAACCATGCTGCAACCCTCCCGCAGAAAGTATCGCAAAGAGCAGAAGGGCCGCAACACCGGTCTGGCGACTCGTGGCACCCACGTGTCGTTCGGCGAGTTCGGCCTGAAGGCTACCGGCCGTGGCCGTCTGACCGCCCGTCAGATCGAAGCTGCTCGTCGCGCCATCAATCGTCACATCAAGCGTGGCGGCCGTATCTGGATTCGCATTTTCCCGGATAAGCCCATCTCGCAGAAGCCTGCCGAAGTCCGTATGGGTAACGGTAAGGGCAACCCGGAGTACTGGGTTGCTGAAATCCAGCCCGGCAAGGTGCTCTACGAAATGGAAGGGGTTAGCGAAGAGCTCGCGCGTGAAGCTTTCCGCCTGGCCGCTGCCAAGCTGCCGATTTCGACCACGTTCGTCGCGCGTCATATCGGTGCTTAAGGAGTACTAACATGAAAGCTAGCGAACTCCGTTCGAAAGACGCCGCCGAGCTCGGCAAAGAGCTCGAAAGCCTGCTGAAGGCCCAATTCGGTCTGCGCATGCAGAAAGCCACGCAGCAACTGGCCAACACCAGCCAGCTGCGCAACGTGCGCCGCGACATCGCTCGCGTCCGCACCTTGCTGACCGAGAAGGCAGGGAAATAAAGATGAGCGAAACTCAAAACACCCAAGTGGCCAAGCGCCAGCGCACGCTGGTTGGCAAGGTCGTCAGCAACAAGATGGACAAGACTGTCGTCGTTCTGGTTGAGCGCCGCGTCAAGCACCCCATCTTTGGCAAGATCATCATGCGTTCCGCGAAGTACAAGGCGCACGATGAATCGAACCAGTACAACGAAGGCGATACGGTTGAAATCGCTGAAGGCCGTCCCATCTCGCGCTCGAAGTCGTGGCGTGTGGTGCGTCTGGTTGAAGCCGCACGTATCATCTAAGTGAAAGCTGCACCTCGGAACGGTTCGCCGTTCTGATATAAAACGGCAAGGGCCAAAACCCTTGCCGTTTTTTTATGTCTCGCATTTGGGAATTCTGTAGGGAAGCATGGTCATCGTCCGCAAATCAGCCGGGCTTGCCGTCGCCATCGCGTGCTCGATGGCAATGGCCGCCGGCGCCGCGTTCGCGCAGGAGCGAGACGGCCCCATGCCGTCCGCCGCCAGCGCCGCGCCTGGTGCGGGCGAGGCTGCCATTGCCGGCACGTTTCCCGCTCCGATGCCGCCAAGCTCGGCTGCCGGCGTACGTGGGGCGAGCGCAACCGAGGGTGCACCGCCTGCGGCGCCCGGTTCCATGCCACCGCCGATGGATGCGACGATGCTCGGCAAGCAACTGCTCAACGCCGGGCCGGATCCTCGGGTTCAATTGGATGGAAGATCCAAAGATCATGCCGCCATCTTCGGTACCGAAGACGAGGACGAGCAGGGTTTGCTGGACCAGGAACGCGCATTGCAGGCCCAGCGAGACCAGCTGAAGGTATTGGAGCGCGTGCTGAACGCCCCGCCGCCGAATGCGGATCCGCACCCACCCGCCATGATTCCGCTGACCCCCGGCGGTCAGATGACCATGCCGCCCTTGATGCCCACGCCGTCGGGTTCTCAACTGAATCGCACCAGCAGTCAGACGCAGCGCAGCGTGGACGACATGCAGCGGCGCGTCGATGAGTTGAGGCGTGGTGCCGATACCCTGAGGCAAGGCGGACGCTAGCCCATGGCCTTAGGCGGGACGACAGACGCGCAGAACGCGATGTTGTTCCGCGGCGCTGCCTATGGGCGCCGAGCAAACTCCCGCAGCCGTCCGGCGACGCCGGTCGGAAAGTAATACACCGACAGCACGAACAGAATTCCGAGCCAGAGCAGCCAGCGGTCCGGCTCGAACAGCACGGCCAGTGGGGGGACGCCCGCCACGACCTCATGCACGGCATGCAAGCCGTCCTGCAGATAGCTCTGCGCGAACACGAACAGGCTCGCACCGACCACTGCGCCGTACATGGTGCCCATCCCGCCGATCACGACCATCAGCAGGATGTTGAGCATGATCTCGAACGACAACGTCGTGTCCGGGCCGTTGTAGCGCAGCCAAAGCGCATACAGCGCGCCCGCCAAAGTCGCGAACGCCGCCGCAAGCAGGTTCGACAGACTGCGGTAAAGCACCGTGCGGTAGCCGATCGCTTCGGCGCGGAAAGGATTCTCGCGAATCGCCTGCAGCACGCGGCCGAACGGCGAATTCACGATGCGCAGCAACATCAGAAAGAGCACCACGCAGACCACCGCAATCAGGTAGTAGGTGATGATCCGCCCGTCCACCGTGACGCCAAACAAGGGTGCGGAAAGCGGACGGAACGCCGGCCGCAACATCTGCGGAACCTTGAAGTTCAGGCCGTCCTCGCCGCCGGTCAATTCCGACAACTGCGACACCAGTGTCTGAAATGCCGCGGCGACGGCCAAGGTGATCATCGCGTAGAAGATGGCGCGCACGCGCAGACTGGCCAGGCCGATCAGCAAGGCGAAGGCGAGCGACACGGCAAGACCACCCGCCGTCCCGGCAAGCACCGCCGTCCAGCCGGGTTCCATGCGTATGCTGGCGATCGCCACGCCGTACGCGCCGATGCCAAAGAACATGGTGTGCGCGAAGCTGACGATGCCCGTGTATCCCAGCAGCAGGTCGTAGCTGGCAACCAGGACGATGAAGACGAGGATCTTCGCCGCGACGGCCAATGCCTTGGGGCCGGGAAACAGGAAGGGCGCCGCGGCCAGCGCGGCCACGATTGCCATGAGCAGCAGCGCCAGGATCGCGCTGCGCGGAGGATCGCCGGAAAGCAGGCGAAACGACATGTCGGCGGCTCCTAGCGGTTCGTGACGGGGTACACGCCTTGCGGGCGCCACAGCAGAATGGCGACCATCAGCGCGATGTTCGAGAAGAGGGCGGCCTTCGGCATCAGAAAGCCGGTGTAGTTGGCCATCAGCCCGACCAGCAGCGCGCCGATCAGGCAGCCCACCGTGGAGCCCAGGCCGCCGATCATGATGACGATGAAGATCAGCACGTTTACCTGCGCGCCCAACTGCGGCACGATGGATTGCTGGTACATCCCCCACAACACGCCGCCCAATCCGGCCAGCATCGACCCGGCAACGAACACCCCGACAAACAGATGCCGGATCCGGTAGCCCAGGCTTTCGACCATCTCACGGTCTTCGACGCCGGCGCGGATCAGCAGGCCAAGCTTGGTACGGTTCAACACCCACAACATGCCGCCCAGCACGATCAGGCCGACCACTAGCGCCACCACGCGATACTTCTCGATGGCGGCGTCGCCCAGCAGGAACGCGCCGCGCAGGGATTCGGGCAACGGCAACGTGATCGTTTGCGGTCCCCACATCATCTTGATGATTTCTTCGCCGATGATCATGCCGCCCATCGTGATGAGGATCTGCTTCAGATGCTGGCCGTAGACCGGCCGCACGATCACGCGCTCAAATGCCAGGCCCACGGCGCCCGCCACCAGCATGCCCACGATCATGGCTGGCAGCACGGCGACCAGATTGGTCCACAGGCTGCCGGACTGCGTCCAGTCAGCCATGGAACCCAGCACGGTGGCCGCCATGTAGGCGCCGATGGCAATGAACAGGCCGTGGCCGAAATTGAGCACGTCCATCAGGCCGAAGACGAGCGTCATGCCGGACGCCACGATGAAGATGATCATGCCCATCGCCAGCCCGGCGAAGGTCAGCGTGACCCAGGTGGAAAACGACCCGACCAGGGGCAATGCGAGGACCGCCAGCGCCAGCACCAGCAGCACAGGCATGAGGTCGGCGCGTGCGCGCGGCAGCGGCGCTTCGATGTCCAGCGTGCTCATTGGTGGCTTCCCAGTGACAGGCCCAGAAGGCGTGTCTGCAGCGCCTCGTCCGCGGCCAGGTCGGCCATCGCGCCCGCGTGCACGACCTGGCCGTTGTCCATGATTGCCGCGTAGTCGCCAACGCGGCGGGCAAAGTTGAAGTTTTGCTCGACCAGCAGGATGGTGGTGCTGGACTGCTTGAGTTCGATGAACGCGTCGATCATGTTCTGGATGATGGCCGGCGCCAGACCCTTGCTGGGTTCGTCGACCAGCAGCAGGCGCCGCGGCTCGATGATCGCCCGCGCCATCGCCAGCATCTGCTTCTGCCCGCCCGACAGTTTGCCGGCGGGGTGCAGCCAGAACTTCTTGAGCGCGGGAAAGAACCCGAAGATCCATTCCAGCCGTGCGGTGTCCAGTTGCGCGGCATTTCTGGCAAGGCGTGCCGCGAGCAGGATGTTCTCCTTGACGGACAGGTCGCCGAAGATGCCCATATTCTCGGGCACATAAGCCATGCCCATGCGCGCCATGTCGGGTGGCGACGTGCGCGTGCCGGGTCCGCCGATCGGCTTGGCGTCCAGGCAGACCTGGCCCTGCGATGCGCGCCACAATCCCATGATGGTGCGCAGCGTTGTCGTCTTGCCGGCGCCATTGCGCCCCAGCAACATGGTGACCGCCGATGCCGGCACCGACAGGTTCACGCCGTGCAGGATGTGATACGCGCCGATGTGCGTGTGCACGTCCTTCAATTCCAGAAGCGGTTGCGCTGTCATGCCGCCTCCTGCGCGCTGATGCCCAGGTAGGCCTGCTGCACGATGGGCGAGGCAATCACGGTAGCCGGATCGCCGTCGGCCATCAGCCGCCCGTTGTGCAGCACGACGATGCGGTCCGCCAGCTCGCGCACGACATCCATCTTGTGCTCGACGAGCAGAATGGTCTTGGACGGGTCCGCCTTCAGTTCGCGGATGAGGTCCAGCACGACAGGCACGTCGTCCACACTCATGCCGGCGGTAGGTTCGTCGAACATGAACACCGAAGGCTCCAGCGCGATGAGCATGGCGATTTCCAGCTTGCGCTGGTCGCCGTGGGGCAGGTCGGCGGCGGGTTGGTCGCGGCGCGCGGTCAGCCGCGTGCGTGCGAGCAGGGCATCGGCACGCTCCATGAGACCGCGATCGTCGCGCCACGTGCGCCAGAATCGGATGTGGCGCCAACCCATGCCCTGTTGCCGCGACTGCAGGGCAAGCCGCACGTTTTCGTGAACGCTCAGCCGGGGGAATAGCTGCGTCAGCTGAAATGCGCGGCCTAGCCCCGCGTGCATGCGGGCCGGCGCGGACAGCGTGGTCAGATCGCGGCCGTTCAATGTCACGGTGCCGGCGCTGGCGCGCAACTGCCCCGAGATCAGATTGAAGTATGTCGTCTTGCCGGCGCCGTTTGGGCCGACGATGGCGGTCAAGGTGCCGGGCGCGTAGGCGCAACTGACATCATTGACCGCCACATGACCGCCGAAGCGAACGGTGAGCGAATGGGTCTCAAGCATGAGCGGCGGGAATCAGCGCTTGTTCTGGATAGGCACGGCCATCTGGTCCGGCGTGATTTCCTTGACCAGGTCCTGGACTGCCCATGGCACCGAGGGATCGTTCTTGATCCGGAAGTGGTACATCGACTGCATGGCCTGGTGATCCTCGGGCCGGAAGGTCATCTTGCCTTTGGGCGTATCGAAGCTCATGCCTTCCATCGCCTTGATGAGCTTGTCGGTATCTGAATCGCCGCCGGTCTTGTTCAACGCGGCAACGATCGCAATGCCCGACGCCATGCCACCCGCGGTGAAGAAATCAGGCGGTTGGCCGAAACGCTTCTGATGCTCGGCCACGAGCCAATCATTGACCGGGTTCTTGGGGATGCCGTAGTAGTAATACGTGGCGCCTTCCATGCCCGCCAAGGACTTGAGCGGCGTCATGGCGGTCAGCGTGTTGCCGCCCGTGGCGATCTCGATGCCGTAGCGCTTGGGGTCAAGGTCGGCGATCTTGAACGGATTGCCGGCGCCGGCCCACAGGATGAAGATGATCTTGCGGCCGGGCTTGTCCTTCAGTGCATCGAAGAGCCGCTGCGCGCCGGCCGTGAAGTCGGACGCGTTGGCCGGCAGGTATTCCTCGTGCACGATCTTGGCGTTCTTGAGCGCGCCCTTGAAGGCTTTGACGCCGTCGCGGCCAAACGCATAGTCCTGCGCCAGCATGGCGATCGACGTGCCGTCCTGGTCGAACGCCACGGCGTTGGCGATGGCGTCCTGCGAGGAATTGCGGCCGGTGCGGAAGATGTACTTGTTCCACTTCTCGCCGGTAATGGAATCGGCCACCGCCGGCTCCACCAGCAGGATCTTTTCGTATTCCTCCGCGATCGGCAGCATGGCCAGCGCCACGCCCGACGACGTCGGACCGACGGCGATGTCGGCGTTGTCGTCGGCATAGGCGGACGCGAGCTGCGCGCGGGCCACGTCGGGCTTGCCCTGGTTGTCTTTCTCGATGACGCGGATCTTGCGCCCGGCCACCGTCATGGTGCCCTGCGTGGCGTATTCCAGCCCCAGCATCAGTCCGTTCTGGGTCTGCTTGGCGTAAGCCTCAAGCGGGCCGGTCTTGTCATAGACATGGGCGACAACGAAGTCCTTTGCCGCCAGCGCGGAACTCATGCACAGGCTGGCCATGGCGGCGAGCAGAATGCGTTTCATGGAAGTCTCCTGGTGTCATTGGGCGCGCGCGGCCGTGTCGTCCGGCCTGGCGAGAAATTGACGGATGGGTTCGATCTGGGCGGGCACGTTCAGCGCGGGGGCGTGCCCGCAATCGGGAAAGTCGATGCGCTGTGCGCGGGGGCCGCGCTGCGTCATGGCGTGCGCAACGTCGGGCAGCAGCAGGTCCGAATCGGCGCCGCGCAAAAGCAACGTCGGCATGCGCAGCGTGTCGTAGCCGGCCCACCGGTCATAGTCGTTCGGGTGATGGCTGAACTGCCCGACGATGGCCGGATCGTAATGGGCGGTGACGCGGCCGTCGGGCAGCCGGCGCACCGACGTTTCCGCCATCCGGCGCCACTGATCGTCGCTCTGCCAGCCATAGGGTTTGTAGGCGGCGCGCAGCCAGGCTTCGAGTTCCGTCACCGTGTCGAAGGCCGGCGGGTTGCCGGCATAGGCCAGGATGCGCTCGATGGCAGGCTGCGGCAGTTCCGGTCCGATGTCGTTGACGACCAGGTGCGAAATGCGATCGCGCAACGTGGTCGCGGCCGCATGCATGCCGGTCGCGCCGCCCATGGACGTTCCCACCCAGCGCACGCGCGCCAGCGACAGGCCGTCCAGCAGGGCGCGCGCCAACGTGGCGTAGAAGTCGAGCCGGTACTCGGCGACCGGATCGGGGCTCCATTGCGACAGGCCGCGCCCGATCGCGTCGGGACAGATCACGCGGTAGTCGCCGGCCAGTGCCTGCGCCAGCTCGTCAAAGTCTCGGCCGGTGCGAGCCAGGCCATGCCACATGATGATGGGCGGCGCGTCAGAAGCGCCCCAGTCCGTGTAGTGCAACTCGCGTCCCGCGCAGCGCAGATAGCGCGACGCCGGCGTATGGCGCGCGGTTGCCGACCCTGCCTCGTCCATGCGTCTCCTCCCGGTTTGTCCAGGTTGTGTGCTTGTCGGGCTGAATATAGACTTGCGGCAAGCGCGCCCACAATGCGCCGGCCACCCCACAGCAGGGTGAGTCAACAATATGTAGACGCAAGATCAATTTGCGCAGCCCCCAGGAGACCGTGCCATGCCAGATACGGAATTCGCCATTTCGGCCAGCGCCGGCGCTGACCGGCGCGATGCGTGGCGCGCCGCGCTGGCCGATGCTTTCGGGCCGTTCGAGGTGCATGGCGGCAAACCCGGTCATTTCGCGGGCCATGTCCGCTATGCGCGACGCGCCAGCCTTCAATTCAACGATCTGCATTACCAGGGCCAGCGGCTGGAACGCACGCCGGGCAACGTGTCGCGGCTGGATCAGGAGTTCTACACCTTTGGCCTGCCGCTGGCCGGTCCGCTGGCAGTGCGACAAGCGGGCCGCGAATTCCAGGTGGAACCGGGTTGCGTGTATCTGATGAACCAGAGCCTGCCGTATCAGGCAACCGCGAACGGCGCGGCGGGCTACCGCAGCCTGAGCGTCTCGTTCCCGCGCAGCGCACTGTCGCAGCGGGACTCACGCATCGGCGCCTTCTACAAGCTGCGCACCGACGACGGGTCGCCCCGCGGCGCGCTACTGGCCGGCTACATGGATCACCTGTTCAAAGGCATGGACGGCTGGTCCGAGACCGAGGCCGCCGAGCTGGGCGAGCGTCTGATCGACCTCATCGTGCTCTTCCTGGTGCAGCCGGGACAGGGACAGGTCTCGGAGGCGGACAGCAGCGTCACGGTGGCGCACAGAGCGCGTGTGCTGGCCTATATCCGCCAGCATCTCGCCGATCCGGATCTGTCGCCCGCGCGGGTAGCGCAGGGCTGTGGGGTCTCGGTCGCCTATCTGCACCGCATCCTGCGCGCGGGCGGGTTGTCGGTGGAGTCGTTCATTTTTGAGCAGCGGCTGGACCGGTGCCGCGAACTGCTGCTGGACGCGCGGCACCGCCATCGCGGCATCGCCGAGCTGGCGTATCAGGTGGGTTTCTCTCATCCTTCGCATTTCAGCCGGCTGTTCAAGCAGCGCTTCGGCATGACGCCGCGGGACCTGCGCGCGGGCGGGCGCGCCTTGTAGGCGTGAACGCGGACCGTTGCGCGCCAGGCAATGCCGCCAAACAAAAACGGCCCGCTTGATCAGCGGGCCGTCGGCCTTTCGGAACCTTCGAATCAGGCTTAGAACGGCGAAGGCTGGTTGGACAGGTTGACGATGCTGTTGGTCGTCAAGTCCAGGCGGATGTGCTCGGACGGCGCACCGTTTGCGAGCTTGAGCATGATCGCCATCAGCGGCTTGAAGCGCGCCTTGAACAGGTCTGCGGGCGTGTTGGCGTCGCTGACGTTGTTGCCGTTCATCTGCACGGCGGCGTTGGTCTGGTTCAGTGCTTGAGCCAGCAGCTTGTACTGACTGGCGCGCTGCGCCGGGATATCGGTAAACGCGAGGTCGCCGGCATTGGCCAGGCGCACGAAGTCCCCGGCCATCTCCAGCGCCGTCCACTGCGCGAAGTCCGCCAGCTGCATGCCGTTGGCCTGGGCCAAGGCTTGCGCGCGCGATTGCGCGTTGGTGGCATCCGCGGCATAGGCCGGATTGCTGGCGCCGCTGCCGCCGCCGTCAGACAGGCATGCAAAGAACGCGGGCGTCAGATTGTTCTGATTGCCGGTGTTCGCCAATTCCTTAAGCGTGACCGTCGTCTGCAGTTGCGACAACGCCAGCAGGTCGGCGCCCGTCAGCGGGCTCTTGACCAGCTCGCGCATCTCGCAGCGCCAGTCGTCGTTCAGCAGGCGCAGGCGCACCAGTTCGCTCATGTAGCGATAGGTGAAATCGCCGTAGTCCTTGGCGTCCAGGATGGAAACGTCCCAGCGCGGCGGCACGGTGTAGGCGTTTTCCGCGCGGTACAGGTCGAACAGCTCATCGAAGCGCGGCACCTTGTCCAGTCGGATGGTCTGCACTTCGATCTCATCGGCGCTCTGCAGCGTCATGAGCTTGTACGCGGGCACATAGGCGGCCATGGAGGGCGCCTGGATGTTGAAGAGCGCGTGGTCGCCGCCGTAGTTGCGCAGCGCCATGTCGTTGAAGTGCATGTGGCCGCCCACGTGCACCTTCAAACCGGTCTCGGCCAGCGCGCGCGTGGTGTTCTCCGCGGGACGGCGGATCATCTGCATTTTGTTCGCGCCCAGCAGCGCTTCGATGTCGTCGGACGCGCCATTGAAGAACTCGGACATCGGGAAGTGGCTGAAGGCGATGACCTGCTTGCCCTGCGCCTTGCCGCGCGCCACCACGTCGGCCAGCCACGTGATGACGTGCGCCTTGTGGGTCAGCATCTTGTTGTAGCCCTGGTCACCCGAGCCGGTGAAGTCGTTGGCGCCCGGACCGGTCGGCACGTAGACGTTGGCATCCAGGCCCACCAGCCACACGCCCTCGACGGGCTCGACCACGTACGACGTGTCGGGCACCATCTTGCACAGCGTGTAGTTCTGCGGCTTGTTCGGACCGCCGGTGCCTTCGGCGCAGATCTCGTACTGACGGTTGATCCAGTTGGCTTGCGAGACCGCCGTGGCGTAATCGTAGTCTTCGTACTTGTAGGTGCTGTACGGGGTTTCGTAATACACGTTCTGCGGCTGCGGCATGAAGCCATGCTGCTCGAGCGCGGTCGTGATGCCCGAGTAGCCCATGTGCAGCACTTCCTCGGTGCAATAGGTGTTGCCGATGCGCGTCCAGTCGCCGCTGTAGGCGGTGTTGCATACGTTCGCGCCGCGGCTGTAGATCGGCTGCGAGAAGCCGATTGCGCCCGTCACGGGATCCAGGCCAAGGTAGTCCCCCTTGCCCGCGGGCTGGTTGAAAGGGCGGTTGGGGTCATGGTTGCCGGGCGCGGCAAAGAACTGGATGCCGTGCTTCTTTGAATAGTCGTCCATGATCTTGACCAGGCCGCGCATGTGCACAGGCTGGCCGTCGTCCGAGAAGTCGCCCGGCAGTGCGATGTACTTCACGCCGCGTTTCACGGCGTCGTCCAGCGCGGCCAGGAAGGCGAAGTAGTTTTCGTTGAAGAGGCGCGTGGACGTGAGCTGCGCGTACATCGTGCGGATGGTCGCGTTGTCGCCGGCCTTCGGGTTGGGGATGCCGGGGAACGAGCCGTCCTTGAAGTCCGCGTAGACATCATGGAAGTGGATGTCGGGCATGAACGCGACCTGCACGGGGGCGGGCGGCTGTGCGGGCGTTTCGGCCGGGGGCGGCGTCTCGGCGACGGGCGGTGGCGTGTCATCGTCCTTGTCGCCGCCGCAAGCGGCGAGCAGGGCAACGAGCAGCAGGGAGGCTGCGGCGCGGACGGGGCGGGAAGGGCGAAGCGTCATCGGGGGGCGGGGTCCTGGGTTCAGTGTGGCGGCGGTCGGGCATGGGCGTGGGCCATGCCGAAGCGGCAGCCGCGGGTCAGCTAATTGGGTCAGCTACCTGGGTCAGCTGCTTGTAAGCGGGCCCAATGCTCACTGAGCCGCATGACAGCGTCATGAATTCCTAACCGGTCCGCGCCACACGACAGACAAAAAAAAGCCCCGCACGCCAGGTGCGGGGCTTTGCTTTGCGATGGCCGCAGGATCAGACGTGCGTGATGAACTTGGTGACCAGATAGCCCTCGAAGGTCTCGGTGCCGCCTTCGCTGCCGATGCCGCTGTCCTTGATGCCGCCGAAGGGCGTCTCGGCCAGGGCGCTGCCGAAGTGATTGATGTTGACCATGCCGGCTTCCAGGCCGTTGGACACCTTGGTCGCGGTCTTCAGCGAATTCGTGAACACGTACGAGGACAGGCCGAAGGGCAGGCTGTTGGCGCGGCGCAGCACCTCGTCGGTGTCCTTGAAGCGGACGACGGGCGCCACGGGGCCGAACGGCTCTTCGGTCATCAGCATGGCGTTGTCGGGCAGTTCCGTGACCACGGTCGGTGCAAAGAAGAAGCCCTTGCGGTCCAGCGGACCGCCGCCCACCACCACCTTGGCGCCGTGTTTCTTGGCGTCGTCGATAAAGGCGCTCATGGCGGGCACGCGGCGTTCATGCGCCAGCGGCCCCATCTCGGTGCCGGCTTCCAGGCCGTCGCCGACCTTGATGTTCTTGAGGACCTCAGAGAACCGCGCCAGGAACTGCTCGTACGCGCCGTCCTGCACGTAGAAGCGGGTGGGCGACACGCAGACCTGGCCCGCGTTGCGCACCTTGAACTTGGCCAGCATCTCGGCGGCGCGGTCGATGTCCGCGTCGTCGAACACCAGCACGGGGGAGTGGCCGCCCAGTTCCATGGTGACGCGTTTCATGTGCGCGCCTGCCAGCGCCGCAAGCTGCTTGCCGACCGGAACGGAGCCGGTGAACGACACCTTGCGCACGATCGGCGAACGGATCAGGTAATCGGAGATGGTGGCCGGTTCGCCCCAGACGATGTTCAGGCAGCCCTTGGGCAGACCCGCGTCGTGGAACATGCGCGCAATCGCCATGACCGCGCTGGGCGAATCCTCGGGACCCTTGAGCACGACCGTGCAGCCGGCGCCGATGGCGGCGGCGATCTTGCGGATGGCCTGGTTGTACGGGAAGTTCCAGGGCGTGAAGGCGGCGCAGACGCCGATGGGTTCGCGCACCACGATCTGGCGCACATCCGGATTGCGCGGCTGGATGACGCGTCCGTAAATGCGGCGGCATTCCTCAGCGTGCCAGTCGGCATGTTCCGCGCAGGAGGTGACTTCGCCCACGGCTTCGGCCAGCGGCTTGCCCTGGTCCAGCGTCATGTTGCGGCCGATCTCCTGGGCGCGTTCTCGCGACAGCGTGGCGACCTTGCGCAGGATCGCCGAGCGGTCCATGGGCGAGGACTTCTTCCACGATTCGAAGGCGCGCTGGGCAGCGGCAAGGGCGCGGTCCAGATCGGCTTGCGTGGCGTGAGGCAGCTGGCCCAGCACCTCGAGCGTGGCGGGGTTGATGACGTCCTGGGTGCGCCTGCCCTCGCCGGCGACGAATTCGCCGTCGATATACAGCGCCAACTGTTCATACATGCCTGTCGTTCCTTGCGTAATAGGAATGGGTAGCCAAGGGCGAGAGCGACCGCTGTCGCCCACGGCAGTCTAAACCAGCTTCCCCGCAGTGGAAGGAGCCAATCCCCGCCGCGGACTTGGGTCCATTGGCCTGCCAAGTGCCGGCACGCGTGCCACCGTGGACAAGCGCATCGCCGTGGACAAAAATGAGGAATCTTCGGCTGTCATCCGTATATCCATCGTGCAACCCATCGATGCGCGTCCGGCCGCCAAGCCCAGCCTCTATTCGCGGGTTGTTTTCCGCTTCATTGACTGGCTGCGTCAGCGCATTGCGCAGGCCTCGCTGGTCGGCGACAAGCCGATATTCCAGAACAGCCAGTTCCCGTGGGTTGCCACCCTCGAAGCGCGGGCGCCTGCCATTCGGGCCGAACTGATGAGCCTGCTGGCCGACCGCCAGGCGCTTCCGGCCTTCCATGAACTCTCCCCGGATGTGGGCATGATCACCTCCGACGACCGATGGAAGACGTTCGTCTTCCTGGGCTATGGCCTGCGCTCTGAACGCAACCTTGCCCGATGTCCGTCCACCGCGCGCGCCCTGCAGGACATCCCGGGCCTGCGCACTGCCTTCTTCTCCATCCTCGAACCGGGCAAGCGCATTCCGCTGCACACGGGGCCGTACAACGGCGTGCTGCGCCTGCACCTCGGCCTGGTCGTCCCCGACCCGCCCGAACGCTGCTGGATAGAAGTCGGCGGCCAGCGCTATAGCTGGCGCGAAGGACAGGCGGTGGTCTTTGACGACCTGTATCCCCACGAGGTACACAACGACACCGGCGGCGTCAGAGCCGTGCTTTTCGTGGATTTCGAGCGTCCCTGCCGAGCTCCTGTAAAATGGCTAAATCGCCTTGTGCTCATGGCCGCGCCGTTCACGGACGAAATCCGTCGCGGCAAGGCAAATCATGACGCCTGGGAGAAGGGCTACTACCGCCAGAAATAGGGGCGGATAGCCCGACAAACCGACCCCCTTGACAGGGGGCGTGGTCTTTTGTGCGCAATCCCAACAAAGTGCTTGCGCTCAAAAATTAACCACGTTAGAATTATCAGCTTTCCCAGATTGTCGATTCACTTAGCCGAAGGTTAGGTGAGCGCGTCGGGGGGAATACCCGCAGGATTTCAACCCAGGGTCGTTGCGTTGCCACCAGTTGCTGGTCCAGATAGTACGGACTTGCCGACAAAAAAGCAGGGCGGCTGACCTGACGGGACCAAAACTGGCAGGAATTGCAGTGTTCCCTTGTTGGGAAAACCGTATTTCCAGTTAAGTTGGAACAGGAAAAATCATGATCCAAATGCAGACCACGCTGGACGTGGCCGATAACACTGGTGCGCGTCATGTCATGTGCATTAAGGTGCTCGGTGGCTCCAAGCGCCGTTATGCCGGTATCGGCGACATCATCAAGGTGAGCGTCAAAGATGCGGCTCCGCGCGGACGCGTCAAGAAAGGCGAAATTTACAATGCCGTGGTGGTTCGTACCGCCAAGGGCGTGCGCCGTAAAGACGGTTCGCTGATTCGTTTCGGTGGCAATGCCGCCGTGTTGCTCAACGCCAAGCTGGAGCCTATCGGCACCCGCATCTTCGGACCCGTTACGCGTGAACTGCGTACCGAGAAGTTCATGAAGATCGTGTCGCTGGCCCCGGAAGTGCTGTAAGGAGCCCTACGATGAACAACATTCGTAAAGGCGACGAAGTCATCGTCCTGACCGGCCGCGACAAGAAGCGTCGTGGCACGGTGCTGGCCCGCGTTGGCGCCGACCACGTTCTGGTCGAAGGCGTCAACGTTGCCAAGAAGCACGTGAAAGCCAACCCGATGGCTAACAACCCGGGCGGGATTGTCGAAAAGACCATGCCGATCCACATCTCGAATGTGGCGCTCTTCAACCCCGCAACCGGTCGTGGCGACCGCGTGGGCGTTCAAGAAGTCGAAGGTCGCAAGGTCCGCGTGTTCCGTTCCAATGGTGCCGTTGTCGGCGCCAAGGCGTAAGGGGCGATAGGCATGTCTCGTTTGCAAGATTTCTACAAGAGCAAGGTCGCTGGCGACCTGCAGGCCAAGTTTGGCTACAAGAGCGCAATGGAAGTGCCGCGCATCACCAAGATCACCCTGAACATGGGTGTCTCGGAAGCGGTCTCCGACAAGAAAGTCATCGAGCACGCTGTGTCGGATCTGACCAAGATCGCCGGCCAGAAGCCCGTCGTGACGAAGACCAAGAAGGCTATCGCCGGTTTCAAGATCCGCGAAAACTACCCGATTGGTTGCATGGTCACGCTGCGTGGTCAACGCATGTACGAATTCCTGGATCGCCTGGTGGCGGTTGCGCTGCCTCGCGTGCGCGACTTCCGCGGTATCTCGGGTCGTGCGTTCGACGGCCGTGGCAACTACAACATCGGGGTGAAAGAGCAGATCATTTTCCCCGAAATCGAGTACGACAAGATCGACGCGCTGCGTGGGCTGAACATCAGCATCACCACCTCCGCCAAGACCGACGAAGAAGCCAAGGCGCTGTTGACGGCCTTCAGCTTCCCGTTCCGTAACTAAGGGGCTGATGACGTGGCTAAACTTTCCCTCATCAATCGCGACATCAAGCGCGCCAAGCTGGCTGACAAGTTCGCTGCCAAGCGCGCTGAGTTGAAGGCGATCATCGACGACCAGTCGAAGACCGACGAAGAACGTTACCAAGCTCGGCTCAAGCTGCAACAGCTGCCGCGCAATGCCAACCCGACGCGTCAACGCAACCGCTGCGTGGTCACCGGTCGTCCTCGCGGCGTGTTCCGCAAGTTCGGCCTGACGCGCCACAAACTGCGTGAAATGGCGATGAAGGGTGAAATCCCCGGCATCACCAAGGCCAGCTGGTAGGAGAAACAATATGAGCATGAGCGATCCCATCGCCGATATGCTGACCCGCATTCGCAATGCGCAGCAAGTGGACAAAGTTACGGTGAGCATGCCCTCCTCGAAGCTGAAGGCGGCTATTGCCGCTGTGCTGAAAGACGAAGGCTACATCGACAGCTTTGAAATCAAGGGCACCCAGGCCAAGCCTGAGCTCGAGATCACCCTGAAGTACTACGCTGGCCGTCCGGTCATCGAGCGCATCGAACGCGTCTCGCGCCCTGGTCTGCGTATCTACAAGGGCCGTACCAGCATTCCTCAGGTCATGAACGGCCTGGGCGTGGCTATCGTTTCGACCTCGCGCGGCGTCATGACCGACCGTAAGGCTCGCGCCAACGGCGTCGGCGGCGAAGTGCTGTGCTACGTGGCCTAAGGAGAAATTCGAATGTCACGTATCGCTAAGTATCCGGTCGAACTGCCCAAGGGTGTCGAAGCTGACATCAAGCAGGATCAGATCACTGTCAAGGGCCCGCTGGGCTCCCTGACCCAACCCCTGACTGGCGACGTCACGATCTCGCTGGACGGTGGCAAGCTCACGTTTGCCGCTGCCAACGATTCCCGTCACGCCAACGCCATGTCGGGCACCGTGCGCGCGCTCGTGGCCAACATGGTCAACGGCGTGAGCAAGGGATTCGAGCGCAAGCTGAACCTGGTCGGCGTGGGTTACCGCGCCTCGGTTCAAGGCGACGCCGTTAAGCTGCAGCTCGGTTTCTCGCACGACGTTTTGCATCAGTTGCCGGCCGGTATCAAGGCCGAATGCCCCACCCAGACGGAAATCGTCATCAAGGGCTCCAACAAGCAAGTCGTCGGTCAGGTGGCCGCTGAAATCCGCGCGTACCGCGAACCCGAACCCTACAAGGGCAAGGGCGTGCGTTACTCGGACGAACGCGTCGTCATCAAAGAAACCAAGAAGAAATAACGGCGCACGCAAGGACGAATCATGGACAAAAAAGTTTCCCGTTTGCGTCGTGCGGTTCCGACTCGCCGGAAGATCAACGAGCTGCGCGTTCATCGCCTCTCGATTTTCCGCTCGAACCAGCACATCTACGCCAACATCATTTCGCCGGAAGGCGATCGCGTTCTGGTCAGCGCCTCGACGGTGGAAGCCGAAGTGCGTGCGCAACTGGCCGGCCAAACCGGTCAGGGTGGCAACAAAGCCGCTGCGACGCTGGTTGGCAAGCGCGTGGCCGAAAAGGCCAAGGCTGCCGGTATCGAACTGGTCGCTTTCGATCGCTCGGGCTTTCGTTACCATGGCCGCGTCAAGGCGCTGGCCGATGCCGCGCGTGAAGCCGGCCTGAAGTTCTAAGCGAGGATCTGTCAAATGGCTAAAGTACAAGGCAAGAACGCCGCGGAAAAAGAGAACGATGACGGCCTCCGCGAAAAGATGATCGCGGTCAACCGCGTGAGCAAAGTGGTCAAGGGTGGTCGCACCATGAGCTTTGCCGCGCTGACCGTGGTTGGCGATGGCGATGGCCGCATCGGCATGGGTAAGGGCAAGGCGCGTGAAGTGCCGGTGTCCGTTCAGAAGGCTATGGAACAGGCCCGTCGCGGCATGTTCAAGGTCGCTCTGAAGAACGGCACGCTGCACCACACCGTGGTCGGCAAGCATGGCGCCGCTACCGTGCTGATTTCGCCCGCTGCTGAAGGTACTGGCGTTATCGCCGGCGGCCCGATGCGCGCTATTTTCGAAGTGATGGGTGTGCGTAACGTGGTTGCCAAGAGCCTGGGCTCGAGCAACCCCTACAACATGGTTCGCGCCACGTTGAACGGCCTGCGCGCCTCCCTGACCCCGGCCGATGTTGCTGCCAAGCGCGGCAAGACGGTCGAAGAGATCCTGGGGTAAATCATGGCTCAGAAGCAGATCAAAGTGACCCTCGTGCGCTCGGTGATCGGTACCAAGCAATCGCACCGTGATACGGTTCGCGGTTTGGGCTTGGGCCGCATCAACAGCAGCCGCGTGCTGGTCGATACGCCCGAGGTGCGTGGGATGATCCGTAAGGTGGATTATCTCGTTTCCGTCTCGGAAGCCTAAGGAATCACCATGTCGGATATGCAACTTAATACGCTGAAGCCCGCCGAGGGCTCCAAGCACGCCAAGCGCCGCGTCGGCCGTGGCATCGGTTCGGGTCTGGGTAAGACCGCCGGCCGTGGTCACAAGGGTCAGAAGTCGCGCTCGGGCGGTTTCCACAAGGTTGGCTTCGAAGGCGGTCAAATGCCGCTGCAACGTCGCCTGCCCAAGCGTGGTTTCACCCCGCTGGGTCAACACCTGTATGCACAAGTTCTCTTGTCGGACCTCCAGGCCCTGCCCATCGATGACATCGATGTGCAAGCGCTGAAGGCGGCCGGCGTGATTGGCCAGGCGGTTCGTTACGCCAAGGTCATCAAGTCTGGTGAACTCTCGCGCAAGGTCGTGCTCAAGGGCATTACCGCGACGGCCGGCGCTCGCGCCGCCATCGAAGCCGCGGGCGGCTCGCTTGCTTGATCAGAGGTGACGAGTGGCTAACGCGCAGGCATTGGGCAAATCCGGAGCACGATACGGCGATCTGAAGCGCCGTCTGGTGTTCCTGGTGCTCGCCCTGGTGGTTTACCGTTTGGGTACACACATCCCGGTTCCGGGTATCAACCCGGACGCGCTGGCGGACTTGTTCCGTCAGAACCAGGGCGGGATCCTGGGCCTGTTCAACATGTTCTCGGGCGGCGCCCTGCACCGTTTGAGCATCTTCGCGCTCAACGTGATGCCGTACATCTCGGCATCGATCGTGATGCAGCTGGCCACCCACATCTTCCCCGCCCTGAAGGCGATGCAGAAGGAAGGTGAGTCCGGCCGCCGCAAGATCACCCAGTATTCGCGCATCGGCGCCGTGCTGCTGGCGGTGGTGCAGGGCGGTTCGATCGCCCTGGCGCTGCAGAACCAGGTGGCACCGTCGGGCGCTCCGGTCGTGTACGCACCGGGCATGGGCTTCGTGCTCACCGCCGTGGTCGCACTGACCGCCGGCACCATGTTCCTGATGTGGGTCGGTGAGCAGGTCACCGAGCGCGGCATCGGCAACGGCGTGTCGCTGATCATCTTCGCCGGTATCGTGGCGGGCCTGCCGGGTGCGGTCATCCACACCTTCGACGCCTACCGCGACGGCAACATCCAGTTCATCCAGCTGCTGCTGATCGCCATCGTCGTCCTCGCCTTCACCTTCTTCGTGGTGTTCGTCGAGCGCGGCCAGCGCCGGATCACGGTCAACTACGCGCGCCGCCAGGGCGGTCGCAACGCGTACATGAACCAGACCTCGTTCCTGCCGCTGAAGCTGAACATGGCCGGCGTCATCCCGGCGATCTTCGCCTCGAGCCTGCTGGCCTTCCCGGCCACCCTGGCCATGTGGTCCGGCCAGGCCGCCAACCAGAGCGCCGTCGGCCAGACCCTGCAGAAGGTCGCCAACGCACTGGGCCCGGGCGAGCCGCTGCACATGATCGTGTTCGCTGCGCTGATCACCGGTTTCGCGTTCTTCTATACCGCGCTGGTGTTCAACTCGCAGGAAACCGCCGACAACCTGAAGAAGTCGGGCGCGCTGATTCCGGGCATCCGTCCGGGCAAGGCCACCGCCGATTACATCGACGGCGTGCTGACCCGCCTGACCGCTGCCGGTTCGGCTTACCTGGTGATCGTCTGCCTGCTGCCGGAACTGATGCGCACGCAGCTGAATGCCTCGTTCTACTTCGGTGGTACTTCGCTGCTGATCGTCGTGGTGGTGGTGATGGACTTCATCGCCCAGGTGCAGGCGCACCTGATGTCCCACCAGTACGAGAGCCTGCTGAAGAAGGCCAACCTGAAGGGCGGCAACCGCGGCGGTTTTGCCCGCGGCTGATAAGCCTGTTATACTTTCGTCTTCCTGACGTGATGGTCCTCCGCTTCGCGGACTCTGGCCACACAAACGAAGGGCGGCCCCCGCAGCGGTTCCGGGTGGGGGTGTGGCGAGGTGGTCCTGCGCTGGAGTAGCGCGGGCGGCCCCGGGGAAACCCAGGTCCAACCTTGTCCGGCGCCGGAGCCTGGGCACACTCCCCAGGCCGGGTCCATGAAACTTCAATGTTTCACGGGCTTCCATGTAGACCGGAACCTTGTTAGTATCGCTAGTTCACTTTTTTGATCCATCCTGCCGGATTGGCGTGCCTGAGGCGCGCTGTCGGCCATCACTCAGCTGGAGAACCGCGTCATGGCGCGTATTGCAGGCGTCAACCTGCCAGCCCAGAAGCACGTCTGGGTCGGGTTGCAAAGCATTTACGGCATCGGCCGTACCCGTTCGAAGAAGGTCTGCGAAGTCGCAGGCGTTGCTTCGACCACCAAGATCCGCGATCTGTCGGAGCCGGAAATCGAGCGCCTGCGCGCCGAAGTCGGCAAGTACATCGTGGAAGGCGATCTGCGCCGTGAAATCGGCATCGCGATCAAGCGCCTGATGGACCTGGGCTGCTACCGCGGCCTGCGTCACCGTCGCGGCCTGCCGCTGCGTGGCCAGCGCACCCGTACCAACGCCCGCACCCGCAAGGGCCCGCGCAAGGCGATCAGGAAGTAAGGGACCTATAAATGGCTAAGCCCGCTGCTAAGACCAAGAAGAAGATCAAGCGCGTCGTCACCGACGGCGTTGCCCACGTCCACGCTTCGTTCAACAACACCATCGTGACCATCACCGACCGCCAGGGCAACGCTCTGTCGTGGGCGACCTCCGGTGGCGCTGGCTTCCGCGGTTCGCGCAAGTCGACCCCGTTCGCTGCCCAGGTGGCTGCCGAAAAGGCCGGTCGTGCTGCGCTGGACTACGGCGTGAAGTCGCTGGAAGTCCGCATCAAGGGCCCGGGTCCGGGCCGTGAGTCGGCCGTGCGTTCGTTGAACAACGTCGGCTACAAGATCACCAACATCATCGACGTGACGCCTATCCCGCACAACGGGTGCCGTCCGCCGAAGAAGCGTCGCGTCTAAAGGGAGCGATAAGAAATGGCTCGTTATATCGGTCCTACCTGTAAGCTCGCCCGTCGCGAAGGCGCCGACCTGTCCCTGAAGAGCCCGGCGCGTGCGCTGGACTCCAAGTGCAAGCTGGAGCAGAAGCCCGGCCAGCACGGCGCCACTGCCCGTAAGGGCAAGCTGTCCGACTACGCCACCCAGCTGCGTGAAAAGCAGAAGGTCAAGCGTATCTACGGCCTGCTGGAGCGTCAGTTCCGCAACTACTACAAGAAGGCCTCGACCAAGAAGGGCAACACCGGCGAGAACCTGCTGCAGCTGCTGGAAACCCGCCTGGACAACGTCGTCTACCGCATGGGCTTCGCCGTGACCCGTCCGGCTGCCCGTCAGCTGGTGTCGCACCGCGGCGTCACCGTGAATGGCAAGTCGGTCAACCTGGCTTCGTACCAGGTCAAGGCTGGCGACGCCATCGCTCTGTCTGAAAAGGCTGCCAAGCAGCTGCGCGTCCAGGAAGCCCTGACCGTCGCCGCCCAGCATGACCTGAGCCCGTCGTGGGTTGAAGTGGATTCCGGCAAGTTCACCGGCATCTTCAAGGCTGTTCCGGATCGTTCGGATCTGCCTGCGGACATCAACGAAGCGCTGATCGTCGAGCTGTATTCGAAGTAATTCATCATTGGAGAGCCCCCGGCGACGGCCGGGGGTTCACTAGGAGAACCCGCAACATGACGGTTACCGCCAACCAGGTTCTGCGTCCTCGCGGTCCGCAGATCGAACGCCTTACCGACACCCGTGCAAAGGTCGTTATCGAACCTTTGGAGCGGGGTTACGGGCATACGCTGGGTAATGCCCTGCGTCGCGTGCTGCTGTCGTCCATCCCGGGCTTCGCCATCACGGAAGTCGAAATCGACGGCGTGTTGCACGAGTACACCACGGTCGAAGGTCTGCAGGAGGACGTGCTCGAAGTCCTGCTGAACCTGAAGGACGTGGCCATCCGTATGCATTCCGGCGACAGCGCCACCCTGTCCCTGTCCAAGCAGGGCCCGGGCGTTGTCACTGCAGCTGACATCAAGGTCGACCACAATGTGGAGATCCTGAACAGCGATCATGTGATCTGCCACCTGACCAAGGATACGGCGATCAACATGCGTCTGAAGATCGAACGTGGTTTCGGCTACCAGCCGGCTGCCGCGCGTCGTCGTCCGGACGAAGAAACCCGTGCCATCGGCCGCCTGGTCCTGGATGCCTCGTTCTCGCCGGTCCGCCGCGTCGCCTATGCCGTGGAAGCGGCTCGTGTCGAACAGCGTACCGACCTGGACAAGCTGGTCATCGATATCGAGACCAACGGCACCATCGACGCCGAGGAAGCCGTGCGCACCGCCGCCGACATCCTCAGCGACCAGCTGTCGGTGTTCGGTGACTTCACCCACCGCGACCGCGGTGCAGCCAAGCCGGCCAACAACGGCGTGGATCCGGTGCTGCTGCGCCCGATCGACGATCTGGAGCTGACCGTGCGTTCGGCCAACTGCCTGAAGGCCGAAAGCATCTACTACATCGGCGATCTGATCCAGAAGACCGAAGTGGAGCTGCTGAAGACCCCGAACCTGGGCAAGAAGTCGCTCACCGAGATCAAGGAAGTGCTGGCTCAGCGCGGCCTGTCCCTCGGCATGAAGCTGGAGAACTGGCCGCCGGCCGGCGTCGCCAGCCACGGCATGCTGGGCTGATATCGGTAATGCCTGGAGGCTCCACCGTTCGCGGTGGGGCCTTCAACGCAACATACATGCCACGACGAACCGCAGGTTCGCGGGCAGGTCGTCCAGGACGGATGGCCAGGACCAACCGCAGTCCGCGCAGCAACGCCAGGATGGCGACAACGATCCACACAGCCTCATCATTAACCAAGGAATATCACCATGCGTCACATGAAGTCTGGCCGTAAGTTCAACCGCACCAGCGCCCACCGCGAAGCGATGTTCAAGAACATGGCCGCCTCGCTGTTCAAGCACGAGCTGATCAAGACCACCCTGCCGAAGGCCAAGGAACTGCGCCGCGTTGCCGAGCCGCTGATCACCCTGGCCAAGGTCGACTCCGTCGCCAACCGCCGTCTGGCTTTCGCCCGCCTGCGTGACAACGAAGCCGTGGGCAACCTGTTCACCATCCTGGGCCCGCGCTACGCGAACCGTCCGGGCGGCTACCTGCGTTTGCTGAAGTGCGGCTTCCGCGCCGGCGACAACGCTCCGATGGCCTACGTCGAGCTGGTCGACCGTCCGGCCGTGGCTGAGGAAGTGGCCGAGTAATCGGACCGCTCCAACGCGACACAGCGAAAGCCCGGCCTCTGCCGGGCTTTTGCGTTTCCGGGGGTCGGATCCCTTTCCGCAGGAAAGGGCTCTGACCCCATGCAGGCAGCACAGCGGGTCAGAGCCCCTGGCATGCGCAAAGGGATCTGACCCACACCGTTCCGACAGGCGTGCCGTGTGGCGGTTCGAACGGGAGGCGCTCTCGGTTACGCTTGGCGCCTGATCCGTTCGAGCGTTCACGATGAATCCTTTGCGCTGGCCCTTCTGCGCCCAGTTCCTGTTGGGCTTCCTGATCTGCGTGGGCCTGCTTGGCTACGCGATATTCCTGCAGCTGAAGATGGGGCTGGAGCCTTGCCCGCTGTGCATCTTCCAGCGCCTGGCATTCGCTGCACTGGGCCTGTTGTTCCTGGTCGGCGCCTTGCACGGTCCCTCGAACCGGCCGGGGCGCGCGACCTACGGCATCCTTGCCTTCATTGCGGCAGCTGTCGGAATCGGCATTGCTGGGCGCCATGTGTACGTGCAGATGCTCCCGCCGGAGATGGGTTCCACCTGCGGTCCGCCGCTGGCGTTCCTGAGCGAGACCATGGGGCCGCTGGAAGTGTTCCGCACCGTGCTGACCGGCACCGGCAACTGCGGCAACATCGACTGGACCTTCCTGGGCATGACCATGCCGATGTGGTCGGGCGTGTGGTTCGTCCTGCTGGCGCTGTGGGCGCTGGTGGTGTCGCTGCGCAAGGTCAAGCGCTGAAAACACGGCGGGGTCGGATCCCTTTGCATCGCAAAGGGCTCCGACCCCATTCGTTGCGGGGTCAGAGCCCTTTCCTGCGGAAAGGGATCCGACCCCAGGCAGCCCGGCACTCCCTCAGAAGTCCTGCTGCAGGCTCAGGTAGGCACCGCGGCGCGGGCCCCACTGCGGGGCGAACACACCCACACCGCCGCCATCACGCAGCTGGTAGCTGCGATCCAGTGCATTGATCAACGCCACCTGCATGTGCAGCGGATGCCCGCTGTCGGCATTGAAGTCGTGGCCGGCGCTGAGGTTCACCTGCAGGTAGGACGGCAGTTCGCCGCCGTTGGGCACGGTGTCGGTATCCGAGCGCAGGCCGCTGCCGAACACGTAGTTTGCGCCGATGCGGTTGTGGCCGGCGAAGGCATAGCTGAAACCGCCTGACGAGGTCAGCTTCTGGTCGTGGTCCAGGTGGATCCAGTGGTCGGCCACGTAGGCCAGTGCTTCCGGGTCGAGGTTGTACTGGCTGGTGATGACGTCGGTGCCGATGGCCTTGTTCAGGGCGGCATTGAAGTAGGCGCTGAAGGGACCGTTGCTGTAGTCGGCGCTGAACTCCAGGCCACGGATGTGGCCACGGCGGTAGTTGAACGTCGAGTAGATGTAGGCGGCGCCGAACTGGCCTTCGTCCTGCAGGCGCGATACGCGCCGGTCGTAGGCATCCAGGCCCAGGGTCAGGTGGTCGCCGACCTGCTGGGAGACACCGATGTCGTAGTAGTCGCTGCGCTCGGCCAGCGGGATGTTGTTGCCACCGGACGGCTGTGCGTTGGTGGTGCCGTCATACAGGCTGATGTCGCTGGTGGCGATCAGCTCGCTCGCCGGCGGGGTGAAGTAGCGCGAGTAGCCGGCATGCACGGTGGTGCTGTCGCTGGCAGTCCAGACCACGCCCAGGCGCGGGCTGAGCTGGCCCTCGGTCTGGCCGAAGGCCTTGTAGCGATCACCACGCAGGCCGTAGTTGACCGTCCAGTCGTCGCCGATCTTCCATTCGTCCTGCACGTAGACCGCCAGGGTGGTGGCCTTGAACGCGCTGTTGTCGGCAATCTGCAGCGGCGTGGTGCTCGCCTGCGCGCCGTCATTGTCGACCGGGAACGCCCAGCTGTTGTTGCTGGCACGCGCGCGTTCCTGGTTGCCGTATACGCCGTAGCGCAGCGTGTGGTTGTCGCCCAGCGGCGTGGAGAAATCCGCCTGCAGCGTATTGGCGCGGTTGCTGCGCTGGACCTGCGAGGCGACGCCACTGAACACCAGGTCGCCGGCCACGTCGGGATTGAAGCCGACATCGCTGTAGCGCTGCCCGGCCGAGACCTGGTAGGCGGTCTCGCCCAGCGTGCCCTGCAGCACCAGCATGCCGAAGCGGGTGGTTTCGCGCTGGGTCTCATCCAGCTGGCTGGAATCGAAGGTGGTGGTGTCCAGGTAGCCGAACTGCGGCGTCTGCCCCGGATTGACCGGAATCTGGAAGCGGTTGTTGGCGAAGCCGGCGAACACGCTCAGGCGGGTGGTGTCGTTGACCAGGTAGGTCAGGTCGGCGAAGGCTTTGCCCTGGTGGGTATCGTCATGCTCCGGTTTGCGCGAGCTGGTCGGGTTTTCCAGGCCGACCTCGTTCTGGTCGTAGTTGCCGGTCAGGAACCAGCTCCACCGCCCCTGCGAGCCCCACCAGGAGGCATTCGGATTGACCTTGCCGAACGAGCCGGTGGTGATGCCGACGCTGCCGCCATTGCCGAGTTCGGCGCCACTGCGGGTGGTGATGTCGACCACCGCGGCGGTGCGCTCGCCGAACTGCGCCGGCAATGCACCGTCCATCAGCCGGATGCTCTTGATCGTGCGTGCATCCAGGGTCTGGCCGAAGCCGGAGATCGATTCCGGCAGCAGCACGCCGTTGATGCGGTACTGCAGGTTGGCGTGGTCGCCGCGCACGTGCACGCCACCGTAGGAATCCTGGACCACGCCGGGCGCCTGCAGCAGCACCTGGCTGAGCGGCGCGGACGCCCCCAGCGGCTGCTTCTGGATGTCCTCGGCGGTGATCTGGTACTGGCTGCTGCCGATGTCGGGCGACAGCGCGTTGCGCGCCTGGTCGAGCTGGGCGCTGACGGTGACCGTATCGAGGTCCTTCACCGGCGCCGCGTCGGTGCCGGCATCGGCGGCCAGGGCGAGGTTGGGCAGGCTGGCCAGGGCCAGGGCGAAAGTGATGCCGGTAGCGAGCAGGGAGGGCTTCATGGCGGATGGGCTGTGGAAGGGGCCGGTAGGGGTGACTGGATTGTTACTTCGTAACACTGCGGAGCGAATCATGCGCCTGTCCGGGGGGCTGTGGGCATGCGGTTTGTGGCCGCTCGCGCTGACCTTTCCCCGGCGTTCAGCCATGTGCAGGCGCCGCCCGGGCCTTTGCGGCAGCGGCCGGCTCTGCGACCATGACCATCCCCCACCCCCGGAATCCTGCAATGAGCCTGTCCGCCGTTCCGCCCGTCTCCGATCCTGCTGCGACCGCTGCTGGCGCTGGCTGGTCGCCGGAGAGCTGGCGTGGCAAGACTGCACTGCAGATGCCGACCTATCCCGATCCGATTGCCCTGGACGCGGCCCTGCACGAGCTGAAGCGGCTGCCGCCGCTGGTGACCTCGTGGGAGATCCTGGCGCTGAAGCAGCAGCTGGCTGATGCGCAGGAGGGCAAGCGCTTCCTGCTGCAGGGCGGTGACTGCGCGGAGAATTTCAGCGACTGCGAATCGGGCACGATCTCCAACCGCCTGAAGGTGCTGCTGCAGATGAGCCTGGTGCTGGTGCACGGCCTGCGCCAGCCGGTGATCCGCGTTGGCCGCTTCGCCGGCCAGTACGCCAAGCCGCGTTCGGCCGACACCGAGACCCGCGATGGCGTGACCCTGCCGAGCTACCGCGGCGATGTGATCAACGCGCCGGCGTTCACCGAGGCCGCGCGCCTGCCGGACCCGAAGCGCATGCTGCAGGCCCACGCGCATTCGGCGATGACGATGAACTTCGTGCGGGCACTGATCGACGGCGGCTTCGCCGACCTGCACCACCCCGAGTACTGGAACCTGGAGTGGGTGCGGCATTCGCCGCTGGCCGCCGAGTACCAGAAGATGGTGGCCTCGATCGGCGACGCGGTGCACTTCATGGAGACCCTGGCCGGGGCCCGCGTGCACAACCTCAACCGCATCGATTTCTACACCTCGCACGAAGCGCTGCTGCTGCCCTACGAGCAGGCCCTGACCCGCCAGGTGCCGCGCCAGCAGGGCTGGTTGAACCTGAGCACGCATTACCCGTGGATCGGCATGCGCACTGCCGCGCTGGACGGCGCGCACGTGGAATACCTGCGTGGCGTGCGCAACCCGATCGCGATCAAGGTGGGCCCGTCGGTGCAGCCGGACCAGCTGCTGCGGTTGATCGACGTGCTGAACCCGGATGACGAACCCGGCCGCCTGAGCTTCATCCACCGCATGGGGGCGGCGCAGATTGCCGAGAAGCTGCCGCCACTGCTGGACGCGGTGAAGCGCGATGGCCGTCGCGTGCTGTGGGTGTGCGATGCGATGCACGGCAATACCGAGAGCACGGCCAACGGCTTCAAGACGCGTCGCTTCGACAACGTGCGGGGCGAAGTGGAGATGTCCTTCGACCTGCACGCTGCGGCGGGCACGCGGCTGGGTGGCGTGCACCTGGAGCTGACCGGCGAGGACGTGACCGAATGCACCGGTGGTGCGCGCGAGTTGACCGAGCGTGACCTGGAGCGTGCGTATCGCTCGACGGTGGACCCGCGGTTGAACTATGAGCAGTCGCTGGAGATAGCGATGGCGATCGTGCGCAAGCAGGAGCAGGCGAGGTAGGTTTTTCTGCAGGCTTGCAGCCCTGCACCTGCTCACTGCAACGGCAACTTTAAAAGCCGAAGCGGCATTCCG
>NZ_DGMA01000042.1:0-10766 GCF_002388205.1 Achromobacter sp. UBA4530
GCCCCAGGCCGACGCCGCACCGGGCTCGGGTGGTTTCAGCTTGGCGGGCGCTGGGGCGGGTTGAGTTCTTGAGGTTCTTGGCTGCGCTTGCGCGGGGTTGGAGCGTCTTGCGGGGCCCGCGGCCGGTTGGCCGCGCGGGCGGCCTCCGGACGCTTACGCGGTGTCTTGCGTCAGGGGATGACGCTTCGCGCTTGCCGAGGGCATTTCGCACTCTGGCGCCTGACGCCCTTGGGGCAGATTTCTGACGCCCTTGAGGTACATCCGCCGCATGACGGCAATCTTCGCAGGGTGTCCAGACACCTTCTCCGATGTGACGGCAACACCGGTAAACTGCGCGGTCATGCGGCGCCGGTCGGCGGCCGGACTTGTACATCCTCTGGAGAGCTTCACACCATGATTCGATATCTGGTCCTTTCGGCTTCGCTGGCGATGGCTGGCAGTGTTGTGGCCGCGCCCTCGTTCAATTGCGCCAAGGCTTCCACGCCGGTTGAGAAGTCTCTTTGCGGCAATTCGCGGTTGGGGGATCAGGACGCTGCCATTGCGCAGCAATACAAAGCCGTGCGCGATCAACTGGATGCCGAGGCGGCCAAGGCGTTGGTTGCCGATCAGAAGTACTTTCTGGGCGTGCGCGACAGAGCGTATGCAGAGCCCTACGTGCAGAGCACGCCTTTCCAGGCGCTTACCGACACCATGCGATATCGCTTGGAGTTTCTGAAGGCGATCAATCCTAAGCCGGCTGATGGATTTGTCGGCAAGTGGAGGAACATCGAAGGCGAGATCGAGGTGACGCAGAATTCGCGTGGCGAGTTTCTGGTGGCGGCGAATTCGGCGCGGCCGTATAGCGGGAACTGGGTTTGCGATTTGAGCGGCCGGGGCATTGTGTCGGGTGACACGCTGACGGTGATCTATCAGGATGGACCGCCCTGGTCGCTGACGCTCAAGCGCCGCGGTGCGGTGCTGGTGACGGTTGAGACGCCGCCTGCCGGTGTGAAGAATGAGGGCTTTGGGCCGCCGTTTTGTGGCATGAACGGCAGTTTGTCTGGCAACTGGTTCGCAGTGCGCTGATCACCACCGCGGTTGCGCGAGTGACCTGATCCGCAATCGCGCGCCGCGTCAGGTCACTCCTCGGGTGATGTCGGCAGTGCCGACCAGCGCGGTTCACGCTGATCTTCACGATTCCGACTGGATTACTCCAGCTTGATGTTCGCGGCCTTGATCAGGTCGCGCCACTTTGCGATTTCGTCGCGCACGAATTTACCGAATTCCTCGGGTGAACCCGGCTTGGGTTCCGCGCCGGCGGCGATCATTGCCTTTGCGGTGCTGTCGTTCGACAGGACCTTCACCATGTCCGCGTTGATGCGCTTGACGATGTCGGGCGGGGTGCCTTTGGGCGCCATGACGCCGCTCCACGAGTAGGCTTCGTAGCCGGGCAGGCCGGATTCGGCGATGGTGGGGATGTCGGGGACCATGCTGGATCGTGTGGGGTTGCCGACGCCCAGCGCGCGGATCTTGCCGCCTTTGAGGTGGGGGACGGCGGAGGGGCCATCGGCGAACATGACTTGCACCTGGCCGCCGAGCAGGTCCTGCATGGCGGGTGCGCTGCCGCGGTAGGGGACGTGCTGGATGCGTACGCCGGCCATGGCGTTGAAGAGTTCGCCGGCCAGGTGCGTGCCGCCGCCGGTGCCGGAGGAGCTGAAGGACAGCTTGCCGGGGTTCTGTTTGGCGTAGGCGATGAGTTCGCTGACGGTGTTGACGGGCAGCGATGCGTTGACGACGAGGACGATGGGGAATACCGCGGCCATGCCTACTGGCACGAAGTCGGTGGTGATGTCGTAGCTGAGGTTGTTGCGCAGGCTGGGCAGAACGGCGTGGTGGATGGAGGCGAAGAAGAAGTTGTAGCCGTCGGGCTCTGCTTTCGCGGCGAACTGGGCGCCGACGATGCCGCCGGCGCCTGATTTGTTGTCGACGACGGTGGGCACGGACCAGAGTTGGCCAAGGGGCTGCGTGGTGAAGCGTGCGGTGGTGTCGACGGGGCCGCCGGCGGGAAAGGGAACGATGAAGGTGACGGCGTGGCCCGGCCAGGTGGCGGCGCGGGCCCAGGATGGAAGCATGGCGGCGGCGCAGGCTGCGCCCAGCCCCGCGAGGACGCGGCGGCGGTCTTGATGAATCACGGCAGTCTCCTGAGTTTTGTTCTGGTCACGGCTGGACATCGCGTGCTGCCGCCCGCCGCTGTTTTTTATTATTTGCCGAATGCGGATCGACGCCGCTACGTATTTGCAAAAGCCCCTCTTTCGCGCTGCCGGAAAGACGGACTGCACGCCCGGCGATCTCGCGGTGCGGCCGGGCTACGGCACACGGGCTAGGACATTCTGATCAGGGCAAACCCCGACCCGGTGCATTCAGGTGATCGACCGCGGGCGTTTCAGCGTCGCAAGCGCACGACGACGACGCGGGCTGCCATGGGTGGCGGACGCCTTATCTGTTGCAGGCGCGATTGGCTGCAGGCGTCGTGTCTGTCGCGGCCCCCTTACTGCCCGCGTGCGGCGCGTTGCACGTGGCCGATGAAGCACTCGGCGAAGCTGGGCAGGTCGCGGCCGCGCTGGCGGCACAGCAGGCGATCGCGCAGCGCCCAGGGGTCATCCAGTTTCAACACGTGCAGGAAATCAGGGCGGCTGTAGCGCGCCGCGCACGCGCGCGGCACGACGGCGATGCCTGCGCCGGCCTCGACCATGCGGCACACAGCTTCGAAGCTGCCTACGTGGACGCGTTGGCAGATGCGCTTGCCCAGGCCGCTGGCGATGTCTTCGAGGAAGGTCTGGATCGCGCTGTCCGGGTGGATGCCGACGAACTGGTAGGCGTCCACAAGGTCGGCGAAATGCGCGGTCTTCTGTGCGGCCAGCGGATGGTCCAGCGATGTGACTACGGTGAGTTCGTCGCGGAACAGCGGCGTGACGTCCAGGCCTTCGACGTCGATGTTGCCGGCGACAAGGCCCAGGTCGCCGGCGCCCGCGCGGATCGCGATGACGATGTCGCCGGAAATTTTTTCCTCGAGCTCGACGTCGACGTCGGGGTTCTCCGCAAGGAACGTGGACAGCGCATCGGCCAGGAAGGAGTTCGTGGCGGTGGTGTTGGCCAGCAGGCGCAGGCGGCCTTTCAGGCCGCTGGCGTAGGGCTGCAGATCGGCGTTCAGGCATTCAAGCTGGCGGAAGACGGCATTGGCGTGCTTGAGCAGCACCTCGCCTGCCGGCGTGAGCGCGACGCCTGTGGCCATGCGCACCAGCAGACGGGCCTTGAATGCCTCTTCCATGTGCTTGACCCGCGCGCTTGCCGCAGGCAAGGACAGGAAAGTGCGTTCCGCAGCACGGGTCAGATTGAGTGTTTCGCCCACGTTCAAGAACAAACGCAGGTCCGTCAGATCATGTCTCATGTTCCACCACGCAGAAGGGGGGCATTTCTAATTTTGAATTCTTCGAATGCCGGGTCGAATCTACCATGAGGCCATGCCCATGAACCAGACGGGTTGATGCGGAACTGTTTTCCACAGACGGCGTGCGCGCCGCAGCACAGGAGTCAGAAGCAATGAGCGGCTTGGTATCCGGAAAGGTGGTGATCGTGACGGGCGCGGGCGGCGGCATCGGCCGCAGCGTGGCGCTGGCAATGGCCGAGGCGGGCGCGAAGGTCGTGGTGAACGACATCGGCGTGTCGCTCACGGGCGAAGGCGGCGCGGACGGCCCCGCGCAGGCGGTCGTGAAGGAAATCGTCGAAGCGGGCGGCCAAGCCGTCGCAAACACGGACAGCGTGGCCGCGTACGACAGCGCCAGCCGCGTCGTGCAGACGGCGATCGATGCATTCGGCCGGGTGGACGCGGTGATAAACAACGCGGGCAACCTGCGCGACCGGGTTTTCCACAAGATGAGCGAAGCCGAATGGCGCCAGGTGATCGACGTGCACCTGAACGGCTCGTTCTACATGAGCCGCGCGGCAGCGCCCTACTTTCGCGAACAGGAGTCTGGCGCCTTCGTGCACATGACGTCCACCTCGGGCTTGATCGGCAATTTCGGACAGGCCAACTATGCGGCCGCCAAACTGGGCATCGTCGCGTTGTCCAAGTCGATTGCGCTGGACATGGCGCGCTACAACGTGCGGTCCAACTGCATCGCGCCGTTTGCCTGGAGCCGCATGACGAGCTCCATTCCGGCGGAGACCGACGAAGAAAAGGCGCGCGTCGAGAAGCTGAAAAAGATGGAGGCCGGCAAGGTGGCGCCGATGGCCGTGTTTCTGGCCAGCGACGCGGCCAGCGAGATCACGGCGCAGATCTTTGCCGTGCGCGCCAACGAGATCATGCTGATGAGCCAGCCCCGCCCGCTGCGCACGGTGCATCACAGCGAAGGCTGGACGCCGGAGCGCATTGCCGAGATCGCCGCGCCCGCGATGCGCAAGCACTTCTACGCGTTGGAGCGTTCGCCCGACGTGATCGACTGGGATCCCATCTGAGGCCGCCACATGCCGTTGGACTATGCAACCGTGAAGGACTGGCGCTTTGACGATGTGCGTCAGCGTTATGAACAGAAGGACACGATGCTGTATGCGCTGGGCATCGGTCTGGGACAGGATCCGGAAGATGCGGGACAACTGCGCTACGTATACGAAAAGGACCTGCGCGCGTTCCCGACGATGAGCGTGATCCTCGGCTACCCGGGGTTCTGGGTGAGCGACCCGCGCTCGACGGTGGACTGGGTGAAAGTGGTGCATGGCGAGCAGCGGCTCACGTTGCACGCGCCGCTGCCGGTGTCGGGCGTCGTCACCGGCAAAACGCGCAACACGCACGTGATCGACAAGGGTGCGGACAAGGGCGCCATCATCGTCAGCGAACGCACGCTGCACGACGAAGACGGGCAATGCCTGGCCACGCTGCGCTCCAGCACGTTCTGCCGCGGGGATGGCGGATTCGGCGACGGCGATGCCAGCCCCGAGGCCCTGCCCGCCGCGCCCGATGGCGACCCGGAACTGCGCTGCGAGCTGCGCATTCCGTCCAGCGCGGCGCTGCTGTATCGCCTGAACGCCGACCGCAATCCGCTGCACGCAGACCCGGAAGTCGCGCGCCAGGCGGGTTATCCCCGGCCCATCCTGCATGGCTTGTGCTCGTACGGCGTGGCCGCGCATGCCATCGTCAAGACCTTCTGCGACTACGACGCGGCGCGGCTCACCAGCCTGAATACGCGGTTCTCGGCGCCCGTCTATCCGGGCGAGACGCTGCAGTGCGACATGTGGCGCATGCCGGATGGTCAGATCCGTTTCATTGCCCGCGCGAAAGAGCGCGGCATCGTGGTCATGAGCCACGGCACCGCGACGGTGCAATCATGACGCGCCCGCCTCCGCTTGACGGCATCCGCGTGCTGGACCTGTCGCGCATCCTGGCCGGCCCGTGGTGCACGCAAAACCTGGCCGACCTGGGCGCCGACGTCATCAAGATCGAACGCCCGCGCGTCGGCGACGACACCCGCGCGTGGGGACCGCCCTTTTTGAAGGACGGGGATGGCCAGGACACCAACGAATCGGCGTATTACCTCAGCGCCAACCGCAACAAGCGCTCGGTCGAAGCCGACATGGCCACGCCCGAAGGCGCGGCGCTGATTCGCGAACTGGCGGCGGTCAGCGACATTCTGGTCGAGAACTTCAAGGTGGGCGGACTGGCCAAGTACGGGCTGGATTATGAAAGCCTGAAAGCCATCAACCCGCGCCTCATCTACTGCTCGGTGACCGGGTTCGGCCAGGATGGTCCGTTTGCGCAGCGGCCCGGCTACGACTTCATGATCCAGGGCATGGGCGGGCTGATGAGCATCACGGGCGAGCGCGACGACCTGCCGGGCGGCGGGCCGCAGAAGGCGGGCGTGGCGGTCACCGACATCGTGACCGGCATGTACGCCACCGTAGCGGTGCTGGCGGCCCTGCAGGAGCGTCATCGCAGCGGTCAGGGCCAGCATCTGGACATTGCGCTGCTGGATAGCCACGTGGCCCTGCTGGCAAACCAGAACTCCAACTACTTCAACTCGGGCGTGGCGCCCACGCGCGCCGGCAATGCGCATCAGAATGTGGTGCCCTATCAGGTGTTTGCGGCCAGCGACGGCCACCTGATCGTCGCCACGGGCAACGAATCGCAGTACCGCGCCTACTGCCGCGCCATCGGCGTGCCGGAGTTGGGCGACGATCCGCGCTTTGCCACGAACCGGCTGCGCGTCACCAACCGCGTGGAGCTGATCGGCATCCTGACGGACATCATGCGCGAAGGCCGGCGTGATGACTGGATTGCCAAGCTGGAAGCAGTGGGTGTGCCATGCGGGCCGATCAACGACATCGCTCAGGCGTTTGCGCACCCGCAGGCGCAGGCGCGGCAGCTGCGTCGCGACATGCCGCATCCGGCGGGTGGCGTGGCGCCCGTGACGGCCAGTCCGTTGCGGTTTTCGGATTCTCCCGTCGTGTACCGCCGCGCGCCACCGATGCTGGGCGAGCATACCGAGGAAGTGCTGCGCGACGTGCTGGGCAAGTCGGCGGAGGTGATTGCGGCGTTTCGGAAGTAGGCTGGGGGGAAGGCGCGGCAGAACGCTGCGGCGTCACCCCCGGCATCGCCGCGCGGCTCAGTGCATGCCGTCGAGCAGCCAGTGGCGCGTGTTGAACCAGCCTCGAAACACGCGCGCGCCTTGCGGGCCGGCGTCATGCTGCGGCAGCCGCTGGCCGCCTGCCGCCACGTGGAGGCCGCGAATCACGGGTTCGAAGCGATCGCGAAACGCCCTGCTCTGCGCCCGGAAATGCGCATCCATGGCAGCGATCGTCGCGGCCTGCGCCCCCTGCGGCAGCATCGACAGAAAGAACAGCACCTGCCGCCATGCGTAGGCGGTGTTGCGGGTCATCCGCACACACGCATGCCAATCGTGGATCTTCATCTGATGGCGCGCGCAGATCCATTCGAAACCGGCCATCGCCATGCGTCCGTACTGGTCGCGCAGCCTGTCATCCAACCCTGCTCCCTTCACCAGCACAGCAAGATTCTGCGTCGTCAGGATCTGCTGCTGCTCGATCACCATGCCGTTGGCGCCCACTTGGCCGAATCCTGGCTGTACGCCGGCGCGCGTGATGCAAAGCCGGTCAAACGCATCGGCGTCGGCGTCCTGGCCACGTGATTTGCGCGGCAACGGCAACGCCAGCACCTGGCGGGCGTCGATGTCGAAATAGCGGGTGTACAGACAGTCGCCGAGCAGCGCCGCCGCGCATTGCGCCGCCTCGTGGAACTTGCGTCCGAATCGCCCCATGAAGATGTCCGCCGCCACCTCGTCCACCAGCGGCAGCGTCCATTGCGCGCGCTCGGCAAGCGCATGCAGTTCCTGCAGCAGCTTGTTCGGCACGGGCGCATGCGGAAATGACGCCAGCGCGAGTTCCGCGATTTCCGTCAGCGCGGCGCGCGCCGCGTCGGCGTCCTGCCGCGCGGGATGCCGCAGATTCTCCAGGGCCGCGATCCAGGGCAACCGGTCGAACGAGGCCTGCCGTTCAAGATTGACCAGGAGTAGCGATCGGCGCCGGCGGAACGCGCGATAACAAGCGCTGTAGAGCGTGCGCAATGCGGCATCGTCAAAGCCGCCGCTTTGCAGACCCGACGTGATCTGCGGCGTAAGCGTCGCCAGGAAGTCCGACGAGGTGATCAGTTCCCGCGTCACCAGGTCGGCCAGCGTGCCGCTCTGGCAGCGCTGCGCGCGCCGCGCGATGGGCGCCGGCACCTGCACGCCCGGCGGCATTTGGCGCGTTGCGGCTTCGTTCGCGCTCATCGGCGCCAGCACCGGGGCCAGGTCGCGCACGCCGGCCGTCGGCGGATGATTCCGCAAGCGAGCGGCCACCAGGCGCGCGATCTCATGGAATCCCACTGCGGAAACATCCTCGCGCTGACGTTGGCGCAGGGCCTCGTGCTCCGCTGACCCGGGCTCGCCATGCGCGGCCACGAAATCGCGGACGATGCGGCGTATGCGGCCGACCTGCCTGCCGGTCAGGCTGGCAGCGTCCTGCGCGCATTGCGCCAGCAGGCCGAAGAGCTCGCGCTTGTGACGATGTCTGCGCGACGTGCCGATCGGCATCTGGCCGCTGTCCTGGGCGGCATTGATTTCGTTCGTCAGCGCCTGCGCGCGTTGACGCCAATCCTGCGGATAACGCCGGCACGGCCAATCGTCTTCGACCGTTTCAAGGAACAGCGCGACGGCGCGGTCGTAAACGGGCAGCAGGTTCTGGACGGCCGCGCGCTGCGCCGCGATGCGCGGCTGCGCCGGAAGGGTCGACAGTCGGGCGGCAACGTCGCCCGCCGTGCTGACATGGATGTCGGCGCCCGACGCCTCATCGGCCGGTCCGGGCGCGGGGAAGAATCGCAGCCGGTCGAAGAACGGCGCCACCACCGCGACCAGTTCCCGCGCGGCGTCGCCAAGCCCTTGACCCAACAGCCACGCCACCACGGCCAGCGCAGCTTCTTCCGGCACCTCGATGCGATAGTCGCCACGCGCCAGGCGGCCTTGCAGCTGCGCGACACCGGCCTCGCTGAGAAACCAGGCGTTCAGATCCCGCCGTTCGCTGCCCGGCGTGATGCCGGAAAGCGTCGCCGCCAATTCGCGCTCGTAGGGCGTCAGGGGTCCGCCGGCAAGCAGATCGCCCGTGGCAAAGCCGCCGGTGGCGACGTCCAGCGTCACCCAGTCGGGAATGCCGGGCAGCGGCGTGGCGGAACCATAGCTGGCCGAACCGTCCAGCGCATGCGCCAGCACCTGGCGCCAGCGTTCAACGCGCACGGCCGCGCGCTCGCGCACGGCGGGGTCCGGGTGGGTCTTGAGGGTCAGGAAGGCTTTGGCGAGCATGGCCGCGGCATAGCCGCCACCCGCCCCGTGCGCATCCGGCGCGTCATCCATGCTGCGTCGCTTGGAAAAGAGGAAGGGATCCGGGAGCTGGATTCGAACCAGCGCCTATCCGGACTGGAGCCGAATGTTCTGCCGCTGAACTATCCCGGAACGACGGACGGAGTATATACATCGATTGCGCCGCGCACCCGGCAAAAAAACCCGTCAAAAAATTGGCCGCTGATGTCAGCGGCCAATTCAGGCTTCACGCAGTCATTGCGATCAGGCAACGGCAACCGGGATCTTGCCGATCTTGGCCTGCCATTCCTTCGGGCCGGTCGTGTGGACCGAGGTGCCCTGGGCGTCGACCGCCACCGTCACCGGCATGTCCTTCACGTCGAACTCATAGATGGCTTCCATGCCCAGGTCCGCAAAGCCCAGCACCTTGGCGCCGCGGATCGCCTTGGACACCAGGTAGGCAGCGCCGCCGACGGCCATCAGGTAGGCCGAGCCGTGCTTCTTGATGGCTTCGATCGCGACGGGGCCGCGCTCGGACTTGCCGATCATCGAAATCAGGCCTGTCTTCTCGAGCATCATGTCCGTGAACTTGTCCATGCGCGTGGCGGTGGTGGGGCCTGCCGGGCCGACCACTTCATCGCCCACCGGATCCACCGGACCCACGTAGTAGATGACGCGGTTGGTGAAGTCCACGGGCAGCGGTTCGCCCTTGGCCAGCATGTCCTGGATGCGCTTGTGCGCGGCGTCGCGGCCGGTGAGCATCTTGCCCGACAGCAGCAGCGTCTGGCCCGGCTTCCAACTGGCGACTTCTTCCTTGGTCAGCGTGTTCAGGTCGACCTGCTTGGACTTGTTGTAGTCCGGCGCCCAGTGCACTTCGGGCCATTCGGACAGCGACGGCGGATCCAGGCGCGCGGGGCCCGAGCCGTCCAGCTCGAAGTGCGCGTGGCGCGTGGCTGCACAGTTCGGGATCATGGCGACCGGCTTGGAGGCCGCGTGCGTCGGGAAGGTGCTGATCTTGACGTCCAGCACGGTCGTCAGGCCGCCCAGGCCCTGGGCGCCGATGCCCAGCGCGTTGACTTTTTCGTAGAGCTCGATGCGCAGCTCTTCCAGCTTGTTCTGCGGGCCGCGGGCCAGCAGTTCATACATGTCGATGTCTTCCATCAGCGACTGCTTGGCCATCAGCATGGCCTTTTCGGCCGTGCCGCCAACGCCGATGCCCAGCATGCCGGGCGGGCACCAGCCGGCGCCCATCGACGGAACGGTCTTGAGCACCCAGTCCACCAGCGAATCGCTGGGGTTCAGCATGGCGAACTTGGTCTTGTTCTCGGAACCGCCACCCTTCGAGGCGATCTGCACGTCGACCTTGTCACCCTGGACAAGTTCGACGTGCAGGATACAGGGCGTGTTGTCGCGCGTGTTCTTGCGCGCAAACAGCGGATCGTCCAGCACGGAGGCGCGCAGCGGATTGTCCGGATTCAGATAGCCGCGGCGCACGCCTTCGTCACAGAGCTCCTGCAGGGTGCGCTTGGTGTCAAAGCGCACGCTCATGCCGATCTTCAGGAAGACGTTGACGATGCCGGTGTCCTGGCACAGCGGACGCTTGCCCTCGGCGCACATGCGCGAGTTGGTCAGGATCTGCGCCATCGCATCGCGCGCGGCCGGGCTTTCCTCGCGCTCGTAGGCGCGCGCCAGGTGGCGGATGTAATCGACGGGGTGGTAATAGCTGATGAACTGGATGCCATCGGCTATCGACTGGATCAAGTCTTCTTCTTTAATGATGACGGACATGGCGATTTGCAGGTCTGGAGGGGAAACGTGAAAACGCGGCTGACCCGGTGATCAGCCGCAGTAGAAAAGGATTATTTTGCCGCCGGGCCGCCCCAAGGC
>NZ_DGMA01000031.1:0-69713 GCF_002388205.1 Achromobacter sp. UBA4530
GCGGTCCGGAGCCTTCGCTCCGGACTGCCCCTTCGTCATCGTCGTTGTCGCCTGCGGCGCCTGCCTTCCGATTCCCTCGGGCGCATCTACACGCCCCGCGCACCCAGGCCGCCGCCACACCGGGCTGCGGTGGTTTGAACTTGATAGGACGCTGGCGTGGGTGGGGTTCTTGAGGTTCTTGCCGACGCTTTTCGTGAGTCGGACCGTCTTGCGGGGCCCGCCCCACTGCGGCTGTCGTGGTCAAGTTTTAGTGGACACTTAGGTCGGTTGTTTTCGCGGCCGGCGGGCCTCATAGGTGGCCGGAGCCAGATACCCTAACGTAGAGTGCAACCGCCGGGTGTTGTAGAAGTTCTCGATGTAGTCCTGGATGTCCCGATGGGCCTCGGCACGGGTGGCGTAGGACGCCTTCCATAGGCGTTCGACCTTCAGGCTCAGGAAGAATCTCTCCATGACTGCGTTGTCCCAACAGTTTGCTCTGCGACTCATGCTGCACACGATGCCGTGCGCAGCAAGAATTGCCTGGTATTCCGCGCTTCCGTACTGGAAGCCTCGATCGGAGTGAAGCACGAGCCCAGGTCGAGGTCGGCGCTGCCGAATTGCCATCTCCAGTGCTTGGCGAACGACGGGCGTATGCGTCGTTGGCGATGTCGCCCAGCCAATCAGACGTCGCGAGTACAGATCCAACACGGCGGCCAGATGAAGCCATCCCTGAGCCGTATTGATGCAAGTGACATCCGTCACCCAAGCTCGGTTGGGCTGGCTCACATCGAACTGCCGATCGAGCACGTTCTTGAACGTCGGCTGCCCTAAATCGGTGATCGGGTTGCGAACGAACCGACGCTTCCAAACGGGTCTTAGAAAGGCCTGCCGCATCAGAGTGCGCGCACGATAGCGGCCAATGACAATGCCTTCAGCTCGCAACGCGTGAGAGATACGGCGGCTACCGTACGTCGATCCACTTGCGTTAAATGCCGCAGCTACATGCACCTGTTCGCGCAACGCCTTAGGACGTATCCGTCGGCTACGCTGAGCGTAATAACCGGATCGGCTAACACCCAACACCCGGCAGATGTGGCTGACGTGATAGGCCTTCTGTTGCATATGCGCCACCAGGGCAAAGCTCACTTGAGCTCGCGGGCAAAGAAGGCCGAGGCTTTTTTTAACAGCTCCATGTCCACCTTCGCTTGGCGCAACTCCATCTCCAACTCGCGGATACGTCGTTGCTCGGGCGTGATCGGCAAGCCTGGACCAGGATCGCCCAGTCGATCTGCCTTGTACTGGACCAGCCACCGCCGCAGTGCTGTCTCGCCTATCCCCAACGATTTGCAGACCTCGGCCACGCTAAGGTCTTTGTCCATAACCATGTGAACCGCCTGAAGCTTGAACTCAGCCGTAAAGGCACGCCGCTTTATCTTGGTCATGACTCACCTCCTAGGTTCAACCTAAATGGGTGTCTACCAAAATTAGACCACTACAGGCCGCGCGGGCGGCCTGGTGGGGCTTACGCGGTGTCTTGCGTCGGGGTGATGGCGCTGCGCGCTGGCGCGCGGGTGGCTTTTTGGCGGTGCCGTGTCGGTTGGCGACGGCTTGGTGATGGCTAGGTGTCTGACACCCCTGGGGCTTAACCGTAACGAGTGCAAGCCGGTCTACGCGGGGTGTCTGACACCGGGTTAGAAACGCCTCGCGTGTCAGACACCAAACTGGTTTGCGTTACTTCGTCGCGACCTTTTCCGGCGGGACCGGATTATCCCAGCCTCCGCCGATAGCGCGAATCAACCCCACCGTCGACCGGGCCTGTTCGGCAGTCAGTTGCACCGACACGCGTTGCTGCAAGAGCACGCTGCGGTCGGCTTCAATCACGTCCAGATAGCTGATCGAGCCTTCACGGTACTGCGTGTGCGAGAGCTTCGCGGCGCGGGCAGCCGCTTCCACCGCCTCGTTCTGGGCCTTGGTCTGGTCCGCGAGGATGCGCAGGTTCGCGAGGTTGTCTTCCACTTCGCGGAACGCGTTCAGGACGGTCTGGCGGTAGACGGCGACGTCTTCTTCGTAGACGGCGCGGGCGCGGTCCAGGCCGGCTTGGCGGCGGCCGCCGTCGAAGATGGGCATGGACAGGGCGGCGCCGACCAGGGGGCCCAGCAGGAACGTGCGGCTGGACCATTGGAAGAGGTTGCCCAGTTCCGAGGACTCGTAGCCGAAGGCGCCGGTGATATCCAGGCGGGGGAAGAACGCGGACTTGGCGGCGCCGACGCGGGCGTTGGCGGCGGCCATGGCGCGTTCGGCGGCGGCGATGTCGGGGCGGCGTTCGAGCAGCGTGGAGGGCAGGCCGGCGGGGATGGTCAGTGCGATCTTTTCGATGGGCTGCGGCGGCATGGTGAATTCGGACGGGGCGCGGCCCAGCAGGACGGCCAGCGCGTGTTCGGCGGTGGCGCGGCGGCGGTCGATGCCCAGGGCCTCGGATTGCGCGGAGGCGAGTTCGGCCTTGGCGCGTGCCAGGTCCAGTTCACTGATGTCGCCGGCGTCGTAGCGGCGCTGGATGAGTTGAAGGGTGTCGGTGCGCAGTTTGACGGTCTGGTGGTAGAGGCGCGATTCGGCGTCTTGTTCACGGACCAGGAAGTAGGTGGTGGCGACGTCGGCTTGCAGGGCGAGCAGGACGGAGCGGTAGAGCGCTTCGCTTTGCTGGGCGTCGGCGGTGGCGGCGTCCACTGTCGATGCGACGCGGCCGAAGAGGTCGGCCTCGTACGACACCGTGCCTTGCGCGCGCCAGGTGGTGACGGGGGAAGTCGACGTGCCGTCGGGCAGGCCTTGCGAGACGGCCGAGGGGCGTTGGCGGTTGGGGCCGAAGCCGGCGTCGAGGCTGGGGAAGAAGCCGGAGCGCGCTTCGCGTTGCAGGGCGCGGGCCTGGGTGAGGCGGGCGGCGGCGGCTTGCAGGTCCTGGTTGGCGCGCTGGGCTTCTTCTTCAAGCTGGTTCAGGCCTTCGTCGTTGAAGACCTTCCACCAGGCGCCGCGCAGGGCGTCCTCAGAAGGTTCGGCGGGCTTCCAGGTGCCGGCCTCGGACGCGGGCAGGGCGGCTTCCTTGAAGGCGGCGGGCGTGTCGGCCGTGGGGCGCTGGTAGGTGGGACCCACCGCGCAGCCGGCCAGCACGAGCAGCATGGCGAGCAGGGCGGATCCTCGGGTCAGTCTTTTGATCATGATGACGTTTCTCTTTGGCGCGCGTCCCGTGCAAATTTGGACGGGACGCGCTGGCTACTCTTTTTTCTGTCGGCTTACGCGTGGTGTTGCGGCGCGGGCGGCGCGTTGGGGTCGATGTGCGGCACGCAGACGGGCGCTTCGTGCGGCGCGGCGGAGTGCAGCTTCTTGCCGCCGAGCGAGCGGAGCAGGACGTAGAACACCGGCGTGAGGAACAGGCCGAACAGGGTCACGCCGAGCATGCCGAAGAAGACGGCGACACCCATGGCGTGGCGCATTTCGGAACCGGCGCCAGAGGACAGCACCAGCGGCACCACGCCCATGATGAACGCGATGGACGTCATCAGGATGGGACGCAGGCGCAGGCGGCTGGCTTCGATGGCGGCTTCGAGCGGCGTGCGGCCGTTCATTTCGAGCTCCCGGGCGAATTCGACGATCAGGATCGCGTTCTTCGCCGACAGCCCCACCAGCACCATCAGGCCGATCTGCGTGAAGATGTTGTTGTCGTTGCCGGTGAGGTAGACGCCGGTCAGCGCGGCCAGGATGCTCATCGGCACGATGAGGATCACGGCGAGCGGCAGGGTCAGGCTTTCGTACAACGCGGCCAGCACCAGAAAAACGAGCAGGACGCTGATGGGGAAGACCCACAGGCCGGCGTTGCCCGCGAGGATCTGCTGGTACGTGAGGTCAGTCCATTCGAACTTGACGCCACGCGGCAGGGTTTCGGCGGCGACGCGCTCGGCGGCGGCTTGCGCCTGGTCGGACGAGTAGCCGGGGGCGGGGCCGCCGTTGATGTCGGCGGCGGTGTAGCCGTTGTAGCGCACGACCATTTCGGGGCCGAAGGTCTGCTTGACGGTGACCAGCGAGGACAGCGGGACCATGTCGCCGGCGGCGTTGCGGGTCTTGAGCTGCAGGATGTCGTCGGCGTGGGCGCGGAAGGGCGCATCAGCCTGGGCGCGAACCTGGAAGACGCGGCCGAACCGGTTGAAGTCGTTGACGTACATGGAGCCCAGATAGATCTGCATGGTGTCGAAGACTTCGGTCACCGGCACGCCAAGCTGCTTGGCCTTGACGCGGTCCAGGTCGACGTCGAGCTGCGGGACGTTGATCTCGTAGCTGGAGAACGTGGGGCCCAGTTCCGGCGTCTGGCGCGCCTTTTCCAGGAAGGCCTGCTTGGCCTTGTCCAGTTCGGCATAGCCGAGGGCCGCGCGGTCTTCGAGCTGGAGCTTGAAGCCGCCGAGCGTGCCCAGGCCCATGACGGGCGGGGGCGGGAACACGGCGATGAACGAGTCCTGGATGGCTGCGAACTTCTGGTTCAGGGACGCGGCGATGGCGTTGCCGGACAGCTCGGCGTTGTTGCGTTCGCCGAAGGGCTTGAGCGTGACGAACACGATGCCGGCGCTGGAGCTGTTGGTGAAGCCGTTGATGGACAGGCCGGGGAAGGCGATGGCCGATTGCACGCCAGGTTCCTTCAGGGCGATGTCGCTCATGCGGCGGATCACGTCTTCGGTGCGGTCCAGCGAGGCGCCGTTGGGCAGCTGCGTGAAGCCGATCAGGTATTGCTTGTCCTGCGCGGGTACGAAGCCGCCTGGCACCAGGTACGACACGCCAATGGTGGCGGCGACCAGCACGGCGTACACGCCCATCGCGCCGGCCTTGCGGCGGATGACGCTGGCCACGCCGGTGCCGTAGGACTCGGACGCGCGGCCGAACATGTTGTTGAACCAGTTGAAGAAGCGGCCGAAGATGCGGTTCATGCCGCGGGTCAGCCAGTCGGGCTTGTCGTGGTGGCTCTTGAGCAGCAGGGCCGACAGTGCGGGCGACAGGGTCAGCGAGTTGAAGGCCGAGATCACCGTCGAGATGGCGATGGTCATGGCGAACTGCTTGTAGAACTGGCCGGTCAGGCCCGTCATGAAGGCAAGCGGCACGAACACGGCGCACAGCGTCAGCGCGATTGCGATGATGGGGCCGCTGACTTCGCGCATGGCGCGATAGGTCGCATCGCGTGGACTCAAGCCCGCCGCGATGTTGCGCTCGACGTTTTCGACGACCACGATGGCGTCGTCCACCACGATCCCGATGGCCAGCACCATGCCGAACAGCGACAGCGCGTTGATGGAGTAGCCGAACATCAGCAGCAGCGCGAACGTGCCGACGATGGACACGGGCACCGCGAGCAGCGGGATGATGGACGCGCGCCAGGTCTGCAGGAACAGGATCACGACCAGCACGACCAGCGCGATGGCTTCGAGCAGGGTGTGCACGACGGCTTCGATACTCGAGCGCACGAATTGCGTGGGGTCGTATTCGATGCGGTATTCCACGCCCGGCGGGAAGTCCTGGGCCAGCTCGGCCATCGCGGCGCGCACCTGGCTGGAGACGTCCAGCGCGTTGGCGCCGGGCGACTGCATGATGCCCATGCCGACCGCCTGCTTGTTGTTCAGGAGCGAACGCAGGCCGTATTCCTGCGCATCCAGTTCCACGCGGGCCACGTCGGACAGGTGCGTCACGGCGCCGTCCGGCGAGGTCTTCAGGATGATGTCGCGGAATTCTTCTTCGGTCTGCAGTCGGCCGCGCGCGTTCACGTTCAATTGCAGCGGCACGTCGCCCTGCGTGGGCGAGGCGCCGATCACGCCGGCGGCCACCTGCACGTTCTGTTCGCGGATCGCGTTGACGACTTCGGATGCGGTCATGCCGCGCTGCGCGACCTTTTGCGGATCGAGCCACACGCGCATGGAGTAGTTGCCCGACCCCCACACCGTCACTTCGCCCACGCCCGTGATGCGCGACAGGCGGTCCTTGACGTTCAGGATGGCGTAGTTGCGCAGGTAGGTGATGTCGTAGCGGTCATTGGGCGAGATCAGGTGCACGACCAGCGTCAGCGTGGGCGAGCTCTTGGCCGTGGTCACGCCCAGGCGCTGCACATCCGGCGGCAGGCGCGGCAGCGCCTGCGACACGCGGTTCTGCACCAGCTGCTGCGCCTTGTCCGGGTCCACGCCCAGCTTGAAGTTGACCGTCAGCGTCAGGTTGCCGTCGCTGTTGGCCTGCGACTGCATGTACAGCATGTCTTCGACGCCGTTGATGGATTCTTCCAGCGGCGAGGCGACGGTTTCGGCGATGACCTTGGGGTTGGCGCCCGGGTACTGCGCGCGCACCACCACAGACGGCGGCACGACTTCCGGGTATTCGGAGATGGGCAGCTGGAACATGGCCAGCAGGCCTGCCAGCAGCACCAGGATCGATAGCACGCCGGCGAAGATCGGCCGGTCGATGAAGAATTTCGAGATATTCATAAACGTTCTCGTTCGACGCGTCGGCTCAGTTCTGCGCCGAGGCGGTCTTGACCGGGTTGCGCTTGGCGGCAACCATGGGGACAACGGTCGGGGTCACGGCGTCGCCGGGGCGGATGCGCTGCAGGCCGTTGACGACGATGCGTTCGCCGGCAGTCAGGCCGGCGTCGACGACGCGCAGGCCTTCCTGATTGGCGCCCAGCTTCACCTGGCGGTAGACGGCGTGGTTCTTGTCGTCCAGCACCAGCACGAAGCGCTTGTCCTGGTCGGTGCCGATGGCGCGTTCGTCGATCAGCACGGCCTCGCGGGGTTCGCTGCCGCCCAGGCGGATGCGGGCGTAGAGGCCCGGCAGCAGGGTGCCGTCGGCGTTGTCGAACTCGGCGCGCACGCGGATGGTGCCGGAGGTGGCGTCCAGGCGGTTGTCCACCGACTGCACGGCGCCGGTGCGCGAGTAGCCGTCTTCATTGGCCAGGCCCAGTTCGACCGGCACCGCGCCATTGCGGCCGTTGCGGGCGGGGTTCACGTAGCGCAGGAACGTTTGTTCGTCCACGTCGAACGATGCGTACATCTTGGACACCGACACCAGCGTGGTCAGCGGCACCGATGCGGCGCCGGCGGCGACCACGTTGCCCACGGTGACCTCGGCGCGCGACACGCGGCCGTCCACGGGGGCCTCGATACGCGTGTAGCCCAGGTTGAGCTTGGCGTAGTCCAGCGCGGCCTGGGCGCCCTGCAGGTTGGCGGCGGCTTCGCGCGCGGCGTTCTGCTTTTCCTCGAAGTCGCGGCGGGCGATGGCGTTGTCGGTCAAGAGGCGCTGGCCACGGGCCAGTTCCGAGGCCGTGTAGGCGGCGCGCGCCTTGGCGGCGGTCAGCGCCGCGGCGGCGCGGTCCACTTCGGCCGCGTAAGGGCGCGGGTCGATGGTGAAGAGCACGTCGCCCTTTTTGACGATGCTGCCGTCCTTGAAATGGACGGCGGTCAGCGTGCCGGAGACCAGGGGGCGGATGTCCACGCGGTCGATGGCTTCCAGGCGGCCGGAATAGCGCTGCCAGTCGACGATCGTCTTGTTGAGGACTTCCGCAACCTCGACGGGCGGCGCGGCGGGGGCGCCCTGCGCCATCGCGACATTGCCGCCCGCGGGGCCGCGGGTGAGGGCATAGCCGCCGCCCGCCGCCAGCACGGCTGCAAATACGACGAGCACAGCAATACGTTTACGCGAAACCATGGTGTTTCCTTGAGTGGTCTTTTAGAGGCGGAAGCGCGCTTGCCCGGGATGCGGGGACGACGAGTCGGCGGGGCGGGGATGCCAGTCCTAAGAATCCGGCGCTATATGGATATGCTGCGGTGCAGCATCGACCGGGGTCGCTTATCCAGAGGCGGCGGGCGCCTGATCAGGGCGGGTCGCTGCGGGGGCGGAATCTGAGGATTGACATGCCCTTTTCTTGCGCCGGGCGGCAAGGGCACTTCAAGATGGTTTGCATTCTGAGTGTTTTGTCCGGGCGGATAAACCTGTCTATCCCGGCAACACTGTTCGTGGAGAATGACTAATCCAGGTCGAAATCGGGTTATGCTCCGTCCACCCCGACTTATTTGCCTAAGGACACCCTTGCCATGGACCGCTTTCAGGCTATGCAGGTGTTTGTGCGCGTCGTGGACGCCAATAGCTTCACCCGGGCGGCCGACAGCCTATCGCTTCCGCGCACCACCGTCACCACCATCATTCAGAATCTGGAACGCCTTCTTGGCGTTCGCCTGTTGAACCGCACCACGCGCCGCATCGGCCTGACGCCCGACGGCGCAGGCTATTACCAGCACTGCGTGCGCATCCTGGCCGACGTGGAAGAGACCGAGGCCTGCTTCCAGGAAGCGGCCCTGCGGCTCAAGGGCCGGCTGCGCATCGATGTGCCGACCTGCATCGGCCGGCTGATCCTGATTCCCTCATTGTGTGATTTCCACGACAAATACCCCGACGTCGAGCTGGTGCTGGGCCTGGGCGACCGTCCGGTCGACATGGTCCAGGAAGCCGTGGACTGCGTGATCCGCGCCGGCGATCTCGAAGATTCCAGCCTCGTCGCCCGCCGCATCGGCACTCTGCAGACCGTGACCTGCGCGTCCCCCACCTACGTGGCGCGCCACGGCATGCCGCAGACGATCGAATCGTTGCGCGACCACCACGCGGTGCACTATTTCTCCAGCCGCACCGGCCGCAACTGTGCCTGGGACTTCAAGGTGGACGGCAAGCACCAGGAAGTGGACATGAAGGGCACGGTGGCCGTGAACGAAGCGGGCGCCTACCTGGATTGCGGGCTGAAGGGCTTCGGGCTGATCCAGACCGCCCGCTACATGGCGCTGCCGTATCTGCAATCGGGTGAGCTGATCGAGATCCTGCCGCAGTGGAAGCCCAGCTCCACGGCAATCTCGGTGCTGTATCCGCAGAGCCGGCAGTTGTCGCCCAAGGTGCGGGCCTTTACCGACTGGGTGGCCGAACTGTTCGCCGGGTGTCCGCTGCTCAGCGGCCGCGACGAGACCGACCCGGCCGCCGCGTCCTGCGCGGTGTACCAGCGCAATCAGGGGCAGACCGCTCCGGCGCAACCGCCCGTGCCCGCTATCCCGGCGCTGGCCGACATGGCCCCGCGTCGCCGCACCGCCCGCGAGGAAGCTGCGGAATACGTGCTGTAAATCCGCGTAGGCTGGACGACGACATGGCGGACCTTCGGGTCCGCCATCTGCGTTAAGCACGGGAAACCCCGTAGTAAATACAGCCCTTACGTCCCTCGTATTGCATGAAACGTCTGTATAGTCCGACAGTCAAAGCCTACAACGCCCTTACAGTCGATCCGCTATGCAGCCTGTTCTACCCGCCTACCTGATCGCCCGTTGGCTGTTGCTGCTTGTGCTGTTGGCGGGGGTTTACTTCCTTAGCGGATTCCTGGTTCCGGCCCTGGCGGCGCTGATCATCGGCCTGGCCAGCTGGCCCCTGTACCAACGCCTCGTCGTCCGTTGCGGCGGCCGCACGGCGGTTGCCGCGTCGCTGGCGCTGCTCGTCGTCGTCGTGGTGCTGATCGTCCCGTTGTCGCTGGCCCTGTCCTATGCCATCAAGGAAGCCAGCGCTTTCGTCGCCTGGGCCATCGCGGCCAACCGCCACGGCGTGGACGTGCCCGCGTGGATTTCGTCCCTGCCGGTGGTGGGCGATCGCCTGGGACAGTACTGGCAATCCTATATCGGCCAGCCTCACGCGCTGGGCGCGCTGGTCGAAGCCGTCAGCGGCGAACACCTGGGCAACATCTACCGCATGGCGCTGGCCGCCACGGGCAACGTGTTCCAGTTGCTGCTGACGGTGCTGTTCATGCTGATCACGCTGTTCTTCGTCTACAAGGACGGCATCCGCATGGTCGCGCAACTGGACGTGCTGGGCGAGCGCATTCTGCCCGCCCGCTGGCAGCGCTTTTCGCGCGTGGTCCCGGCCACCATCAATTCCACCGTCACCGGCATGGGCCTGATCGCGCTGGGCGAAGGCGTGGTGCTGGGCATCGCCTACTGGGTCGCGGGTGTGCCGTCGCCCGTGCTGCTGGGCGTGGTCACCGGCTTCATGGCGCTGATTCCCGGTGGCGCGCCGTTGTCGTTCACGCTGGTGTCCCTGTATCTGGTGGGCTCGGGCCATGTGGTCGCGGGCATTGCGCTGATGGTCTGGGGCAGCGTCGAACTCTTCATCGTCGACAAGACCCTGCGCCCGCGCCTGGTGGGCGGTCCCGTCAAGCTGCCGTTCCTGCCGACCTTCTTCGGGCTGGTGGGCGGCGTGAAGACCATGGGCATCGTGGGATTGTTCGTGGGGCCGGTGCTGATGGCGCTGCTGGTGGCCGTCTGGCGCGAATGGGTGCACCACGAGGTCCAGGAGCGCGACGCCGCCCGGCTGACGCCGCCGCCGGTCCGCCCCGAGAAGACGCCAGCGGGCTGAGGACGCGGGAGCCGCCCGGCGGCCTTGCCATTTGGTAATCTAGCCATCCCGCGTGACCGGCGCCTTGCCCGGTGCGCGCCTGCCCGCCCGCAGACGCGCCGCCTACGCCGCGGGCTGTGAGGATCAAGATGTCCGGGTTATTGCCTGATGATCAGATAGCCGTCCTGCGCGAGCAGGGCTTCGTGGTGGCGCGCCAGTTCGCCAACCCGGAGCAGCTTGCCGCGCTGCGTGCGCTGGCTGAACGCCATTTGCGCGATCACGTCGCACCCATCGAATACGAAGCCGACCTGCGCTATCCCGGCGCGCCGCAATCGCGCAGCGCTGAGGGCGGCCTGACAGTGCGCCGCCTGCTCAACGCCTACGCGCGCGACCCCCTGTTTGCCCAATGGGCCACCGATCCGCGCATTGGGCAGTGGTTGAAGCGCTATTTCAACGAGACGCCGGTGCTGTCCACCGTGCACCACAACTGCGTGATGACCAAGCACCCGGCGTACGGCAGCCTGACGGGCTGGCATCAGGACATCCGCTATTGGTCGTTCTCGGATACGGATCTGGTGTCCTGTTGGCTGGCCCTGGGGCCGGAGACGCGCGCCAATGGCGGGCTGTCGTTCATTCCGGGCTCGCACGCGGCGGCATTTACGCCGGACCAATTCGACGACAAGAAATTCTTCCGCGAGGACGTGCCGCAGAACGCCGACTGGATCGCGCGCGCCGTCTGTCCGGAACTGCAAGCGGGCGATGTGGTGTTCTTTCACTGCCGCACCTTGCACGCCGCGCAGGGCAACAGCAGCGACCGCGTGAAGCTGTCGGTGGTTCATACCTACCACCCCGAGTCCTGCCATCCGCTGCCGGGCACGCGGTCGTCGTCGCAGGCGGGCGTGCCGCTGGCGGGGGCGTGACGCCCCGGAAAGCCCGTAGACTGTGGCATCAATGATCCGCGCGCCGGCAATGCTCCCATGCCGGACCGGTCCGCAATCCCTACTTCGGAACTGAAGCAACATGCGTGAAAAAATTGTCTTCATCGGCGGCGGCAATATGGCCTCCGCCATCATCGACGGACTGATCGGCCAGGGCCGGGCGTTGACCGATTTTCTGGTGATCGAACCCTACGCGCCGACCCGCGAGGCGCTGGTCGCACGCGGCTTGCCCTGCCAGGAAGGCGTCAGTGCCGACATCGGCGACGCCGCCCTGTGTGTGCTGGCCACCAAACCGCAAGTGCTGCGCGAAGCCTGCGGCCAGGTCCGGCAGCATCTGCCGGCCGAGGCCACCGTGGTCAGCATCGCGGCGGGCGTCGAGCTGGCTGCGTTGTCGGAATGGCTGGGCGGGCACGCGCGCATCGTTCGCGCCATGCCCAACACGCCGGCCAAGGTGGGCCTGGGCATGACCGGCCTCTTCGCCACGCCGGCTTGCGAGCAGGCCCAGCGCGATCAGGTCGACGCGCTGTTCGCGGCGGTCGGCGAACGCATCTGGACCGAATCCGAAGCCATGATCGACGCCGTCACTGCGGTGACGGGCAGCGGCCCCGGTTACGTGTTCCATTTCATGGCGGCGCTGGAAAAGGGCGCCGTCGAATTGGGCTTTGCGCCCGCCGATGCGCGCCGGCTGGCTGTCGCCGCCTTCCGCGGTGCGGCGGAACTGGCCGCCAGCGAAGACGTGCCGTTGACCGAATTGCAGGACCGCGTCACTTCCAAGGGCGGCACCACCTACGCCGCCCTGTCGCACATGCAGCAGGCGGGCGTGGCCCAGGCCATCACCGAGGCTGTGCACAAGGCGCAGCAGCGCGCCCGCGAGTTGTCCGCGGGATAAAGGCCCCGGCGCGGCAACGGGCCGTCAGCGATGACGGCCCAGCCGCCACAGCAAGACGGCCGCCACCAGAACGGCTGCGACATTGAACTGCATGGCCGACGCAAACGCCTGCGCATGGCGCTCGGCCGCGCTGGCTTCCGCGTAAGCCTCCAACGCACCGCCATACAGCATGCCTGCAGCCGACACGCCCAACGCGGCGCCCACCTGTTGCAAGGTCGACACCACGCCCGCCGCCATGCCGGCCTGGCGGTCGTCGACCAGCCCCATCGCCAGGTTGACCAGCGGCGTGTTGACCGCGCCTTGCGCCGCGCCCAGCCACACCAGCGCAGGCAGCAGCGTCCACGGCGACAGGCTGGCGCCGGCGATGCCGGTTTGCATCATCAGCGCCGCCGTCGCCCCGCCGTACAACAGCGCGGCCAGCGCGATCGCGCGCGTGCCGTACCGGGCGACCAGTCTTGGCGCCACCATCGATCCCGCCACGAATCCGACGCTGGCCGGCGCGAAGATCATGCCGGCCGTCAACGCATCCAGGCCAAAGCCCGTCTGCACCAGCAAGGCGTAGCAAAGAAACATGGCGCTGGCGGTGGAGAACACCAGCATCACGACGAGGCACCCCGCCGCAAAGCGCGGCTGCGCCAGCAAGTCCATGTCCACCAGCGGCACGCCGCCGCGCGCGGCGACCCGGCGCTGCAGCCGCACGAAGGCTGCCAGCGCAACCACCGATGCCCCGCCGCAGGCGAGCGTCCAGGCGGGCCATTGCTGGGCGGGGCCTTCGATCAACGCCAGCAGCAGCAACGCCAACCCCAGGCCCACGAGCGCGGCGCCGGGCCAGTCCATCGCCGCGCCCGAGGGCTCGGCGGATTCGGGGATGTGCCGGGCAAGCCAGCACGCCAGCAGCCCCAGCGGCAGATTGATCAGAAAGATGGCACGCCACGCCAACCCGAACAGATCCGCATGGACGATCCAACCGCCGAGCACCTGCCCGGCGATGGCGGCCAGGCCCAGCGTCATGCCCAGCAGCCCGAACGCCCGGCGCCGCGCATGCCCCTCGAAGCTGACGCGGATCAGCGCATACACCTGCGGAAACAGCAGGGCCGCGGCGGCGCCCTGCAGGATGCGCGCGGCGATCAGCGTGTCCGGCGTGGGCGCCAGGCCGCACAGCGCGGACGCCACCGCAAAGCCCGCCATGCCCAGCATGAACAGCCGTCGCCTGCCATGGCGGTCGCCCAACCGGCTGCCCGCGATGAGCAGCACGCCATACGCCAGTTCATAGGCGGCGATGATGAAGTTGATCTGCGCGAAGCTGGCCGACAGCGTGGCCTGCATGCTGGGGATGGCCACGTTCACGACGAACAGGTCGAAGATCGTGATGAAGCCGCCGGATAGCAGCACCGCCAGGCCGAGCTTGCCGAGTCGTGGCGAAGCGGGGTCGGCAGGGGCGGCCGACGGCGTGGCGGGAAGGGTCGTGGTCGACATGAAAGCGTCCAAAAAGTCAGGATCGGCGCTATTCTGGGCGGACCTTTAGCCTTATACAATTTAGCTGTTTATGCTATTACTCCGTGCAACCCCGTCATGACCGAACCCGCCATTTCACGCCGTCTGGACCGCACCCGGGCCGACCTGTCCGAATTCCTGCGCCTGCGCCGGGAACGGCTCACTCCCGCTGACCTGGGGCTTCCGCCCGGCCGCCGCCGCCGCACGCCGGGGTTGCGCCGCGAGGAAGTGGCGGCGCTGGCCGGCGTCGGACTGGCCTGGTACACGTGGTTTGAACAGGGGCGCAACATCAGTGTGTCGGCCACCTTTCTCGAAAACCTGGCGCGCGTGCTGCGGTTGGACGACGCCGAGCGCCGCCACCTGTATCTGCTGGCGCACCAGCGCCCGCCGGCCGAGACCGGCCGCACGTGGTGCACCGTGCCCGCGCAAGTTCGCCGCTTGATGGATGACCTGCCCGCGCGGCCCGCCTACATCCTGAACCTGCGTTGGGACGTCGTCGTGTGGAACGCCGCCGCGGACAAGGTGTTCAATTTTTCCGGGCAGGCGCCGGGACGGCGCAACCTTCTCTGGATGCTGTTCGTGGACCCCGCGATGCGTGAACGCTTTGTGGATTGGACGGTGCAGGCGCCCCGCATGCTGTCCTCGTTCCGGCGCGATTTCGCCAGCGCGACCGGCGTGTCCGATATCGCTGAACTGGTTGATGAATTGGAACGTGTGTCGCCCGAATTCCAGTCGTGGTGGCGCGAGCACGACGTGCATGGCACGTGCATGGGACTGCGCACGCTGCATGTGGATGCGTTGGGCGATATCGCGTTCGAGCATGCCACCTTGAGTGTCGATGAAAGCCGGCACTTGCGATTGGTGGTCTATGCGCCCGCGCCGGATGAACCCCGTGCCGCCGACTTCGCGCGATGGGTGCAGGCGGGTCCAGCTGTGTCGCTGGCGCCCTCGGAGTAGGATTTTTAGGGGACGCCAGCACAAGACATTGGCAGGGGATTTGACGCGACGGACAACGCGGGTATATCGTACGAGCTATCGTAAGACATATCGTAAGAGCTACCTATGCGCCAAACGGCTTTCCGCGAACACCCGCACCATGGGCGTCCCCACCATGGCCACCACCACCCCAGTCACCGCCACCCGCGTCACGCCAGCGCGGGTGGCGACTGGTTTTCCGGTTCCTCCGACGGCCGCGGCGATGCGGACGGGTTCGGCGGCGACGGACGCGGCTTCACTCGCAGCCGCAAAGTATCCAGCGACGACCTGCAACTGATGCTGCTCGGACTGCTGGAACAGAACCCCAGCCACGGCTACGAACTCATCAAGGCATTGGGCGCGCTCAGCAACGGTTTCTATACGCCCAGCCCCGGCATGGTCTACCCCGCGCTGACGTATCTGGAAGAACTGGGCTACGCCACCGTCGAGCAAGAGGGCGCCAAGAAGCGCTATCACCTGGCGGAACCGGGCAAGGCGTATCTGGACGCCAACCGCGAACGCCTGACGCTGATGTTCAACAAGCTCAAGCATGTCGCGCGCAAGATGGACTACATGCGCCAGGCCTGGAGCGGCCAGCCGCGCGCCACCGGCCCGGAAGGCGAGGACGCCCGCACCGGCTGGCTGCCGGAGTTCGTGGAGGCGCGCCAGGCGCTCAAGCGCGCGCTTCTGGACCGTACCGACGCCTCGCCTGCAGAACAACGACGCATCGCGGCCATCCTGGCGCGTGCGACCGACGAGATCACCGGCAAATCCGGCGCGTGATCCCGTCTCACCCTACTGGAGTTTCCATGACTCAAAGCGACCTGACCGTGGCGCGTGTGCGCCACACCCTCAAGATGCGCACGCTGACCGTGGCGCGCGTCGAACGCATTGCCGGCCTGCTGGCGCGCGTCACCTTCACCGGCGAAGACCTGCAGGATTTTGTGTCCGCTTCATTTGATGACCACGTGAAGATCTTCTTTCCCGCCGATCCCTCGCAGCCGCCCGTGCTGCCCACGGCCGGGCCCGACGGCATCAAGTTTCCCGATGGCGTGGCCCGGCCCGCGGCGCGCGACTACACGCCGCGCCGCTTCGATACGGCGCGCCAGGAACTGGAAATCGAATTCGTGCTGCACGGCGACGGCCCTGCGTCGACGTGGGCCGAACAAGCCGCGCCTGGCCAGCAACTGGGCATCGGCGGCCCGCGCGGTTCGTTTGTGGTGCCGACGGCGTTCGACTGGCATGTGCTGATCGGCGATGAGACCGCATTGCCCGCCATCGCACGGCGGCTGGAAGAACTGCCGGCCTCGGCGCAGGCGCTGGTGCTGATCGAAGTGCCGGGGGCGACCAACGAAATCCCGCTGCAAACGGCCGCGAAGGCATCGGTGCGCTGGCTGCATCGCAACGGAACGGCGCCCGGCTACAGCACGCTGCTGCTGGAAGCGGCGCGCGAACTGGCGCTGCCGTCAGGCGATGGCTATGTGTGGGTGGCGGCGGAATCGGCCACGGCAAAAGCCGTGCGCGAAATCATGGTGGCGCAGCACGGCATCGACAAGAGCCGCATTCGCGCGGCCAGCTACTGGAAGCGCGGCGCGGTTGCCGTCCACGAATCGCACGACGATTGAGCGTCAGGACTTGCGGGCGGTCCGCGCCAGCGCCAGCAGATTCGCTGCCCGTCCACCCGCCGCGTCGCGCACAGCCAACCCTAGTACCGCGCGCGGCCATTCCAGCGCAAACGGCCGATACACCACGCCATCGGGCCGCAGGTGACGCAGCGACGCCGGCACGATGGCCACGCCCATGCCCGCCGCCACCAGGTTCACCGCCGACGACAACTGCGGCGCTTGTTGCCCGATGCGCGGACTCAGCCCGTGCTGCCGGCACGCCGCCATGATGTCCGCGCTGAGTCCATAGCCCGATTTGCGCGAATACAGAATGAAGGTCTCGTGCTGCAGGTCGGCGGGGGCGATGCGCTTGCGGCGCGCCAGCGCATGACCCAGCGGCAGCGCCGCCACCAGCGGCTCCTCGACCAACTGCGTGAACGCCAATCCGCCGTCCAGCGCGAAGGGCGGACGCACGAACGCGGCGTCGATCGTACCGTCGCGCAACTGCGCCACCAGCGTTTCACTATCCCCCTGAGACAGCGTCATCTCGACCTCCGGATAGCGCTCGCGATATTGCCGGATGAGCTCGGTCACCACGCCATTGAAGGACGCTGATTCGGTAAACCCCAATGTCAGTTCACCGACCTCGCCGCGCGCGGCGCGCTGCGCCGTGCGCACTGCGGCGTCCGCGCGTTGCAGGATGTCCTGGGCGCACGCCAGGAATGCGCGTCCCGCGTCGTTCAGCGCCACGCCGCGGCCCATGCGGTCAAACAGCGGTGTGCCGACTTCCTGTTCAAGCTGGCGGATCTGCTGGCTGAGCGGCGGCTGCGCCATGTTCAGCAGTTCGGCCGCGCGCGTGAAATGCTGGGCTTCGGCAGTGACGACGAAATAGCGCAAATGGCGCAGTTCCATTTTGATATCCAATAAGTACTGATAGGCAATTTTCACTATATTGGACATTCTAATGGCGCGCGCCGATCATGCAGGCATCAGATCCCCGGAATGAAGGAACGCCCATCATGACTGCCAATCCATCCCCTGGCGCGCGACTGCGCCAACACCTTGCCGACAGCATCGTGGTGGCGCCCGGCGCATACGACGGCCTATCGGCCCGCCTGGTCGCCGCGGCCGGGTTTCCAGCGGTGTACGCCAGCGGCGGCGCCATTGCGCGCGCCGCCGGCTATCCGGACATCGGACTGCTCAGCTTTACCGAAGTCATGGACCGCGTTGAAAAGATCGTCGAGGCCAGCGGCCTGCCGGTGATCGCGGATGCGGACACCGGATTCGGCGGCTCGGCCAATGTCGAGCGCACGGTGCGCACGATGGAACGCGCGGGCGTGGCGGCGTTCCATATCGAAGACCAGTCCTTTCCCAAGCGCTGCGGCCATCTGGACGACAAGAGCCTGGTGGACGCTGCCGAGATGGCCCGCAAGGTCCACATCGCGCGCCAGACGCTTGCCGACGCGGACACGCTGGTCATCGCGCGCACGGACGCCATTGCGGTCGAAGGCTTTGACGCCGCCATCGCGCGCGCCGAGCTGTACCTGAAGGCCGGCGCCGACATGATCTTTGTCGAGGCGCCCGAGACGCTGGCGCAGATCCGCGCCATTGCTGAGCGGTTGCCGGGCCTGAAACTCATCAACATGTTCTACGGCGGCAAGACGCCGCTGGTGCCGCTGCCGGATCTGGCCGCCATGGGCTATCGCCTGGCGATCATCCCGTCGGACCTGCAGCGCGCGGCGATCCATGCGATGCAGGCCACGCTCCAGGCCATCCGGCAGACGGGCGACAGCAGCGCGCTGGCGGATCGCCTGACCAGCTTCGCGGAGCGCGAAGAGATCGTGCAGACCCGCCGCTATCTGGCGCTGGACGCTCAGTAGGCGCGAGACGCCGCCGTGCGGTTGCAGCCATGCGGCATGCGCAGCGGCCACAGCCGTTGGCCGGCCGCACCGTACAGCGTGCGGATGCCGCATTGCATCTTCACCTGCGCCAGCATCTGGCCGGCGTGGTCGATGATGCGCGAATCGTCTTCCGTGGACACCACCGCGCGTTGGTCCGTAAAGCCCGACAAGGCCCGGAACTCGGCTGGAATGACGAACTGGCCCTGGCCGTTCACGTAGCCGTAGCTGCGGTCTTCGCTCGCGGGCGCCAGGCCTTCGCGCATCGGACCCAGCGCGTCGAAAGCCGGTCCCGTCAGCGCACCCTTGGCATCCACCCAACGCGCACCGCCGCCGGACAGCTGCGTCACGGCGCGTCCCTCCGAAAACGCGGACGCAAAGCCTTCGACCGTCACCCGGGTTTTGCCCGAAAGGTCGGTGTAGTCCGTCATGGTGCCGCGGTCTGCCGAGTAATGGCGGATCAGCAGGTCGGAACGCGACGGCCAGCTCCATTCGCCCTTGGGCAGGGTCGCGAGGATCTTGCCGCTGGCGTCCATCACGTGCGTGCCCGCCGCGTCCGCCGCCAGCGCGCGCGCCGGCGCGCCCTGGAACGCGGTGCCGATACGGGACGACGGCGCGATCTGCCAGGCGCCCTTCGCGTTCAGGTAACCCTGACGGTCGGCGCGGCGGATCTCCATCCAGTCACCCAGACGGACGTAGTCTGCGTCCTTCATGTCCAGCGCGTCCTCGCCGTCCGGCGAGATGATCCAGCGGCGCTCGCTATTGCCCGCGCTGACCGAGCCGTCTCCAAAATCGCCCACCTGCAAGCCGCGCATGAATGCGGTCAGCGCCTTGCCCTTGGTGTTGAAGACCGCGGCGGGACGTTCGTATTCGTTCTCTTGCTTGCCCGGCTGCGTCACGCGCCACAGCGTGTCGTTCACGCGTTCCGCGCCTTGATGGCTGGCCGGCAGGATCCACTGCCCTTGCAGGTCGATGACGCCGACGCGCCCCGTGCCCAGCGAAGCGACGGCCTGGCCATTCTGGAACTCGCCGATGCTGCGGAACGCCGGCGCGGCCAGTTCCTTGCCGGCGACGAAGTCATACAGGCCCCACGGCGCGCCGTCGGCCGCCGTCTTCAAAAAACGCACCACGCCCGGGGCGACGACCTGCGTATCGAAGTTCTCGGGCAGTTCGAACGTCTTGCCGGCACGGTCGATCATGCGTACCACGCCGTCGCCATATACCTGCGCGTAGCCCTGGCGGAACATACCGATGTGCTGCTGCGCGGGCAGGTCCAGCGGCTTGCCGCGTGCATCCAGCAGCACCATGCCGTCGGCCGTCTCGGCCGCATAGCGCAACTGGTCCGCCGTGAGATCGGCGCCGTCGCCGGCGTCGTCCAGCGGCGTCACGGCGGTCCACGACGGATCGGTGACCGTGCTGCCGTCGGCCAGCAGCAGTCCCACCTGGACATCGTCGCAGTGGCAGTGGCTTTGACCCAGCAGGCCCAGCGGCGCGCCAGGCACGCCGGCCGGCAGTGACTGAAGCTGCTGGTTCTGAAGCGTCTTCACTATCTCGGGCTTGAGGAGCGCCTTGCCGTTCTTGTCCAGCACGTTGAGCAGCGCGCCTTGCGCGTCGGACAACCACAGATTGCCTTCGCGCGTTTCCATGCGGCGGGCGTCCGCCAGCCACGCGGGCGCCGCGTCGCCGTGCACCCACGCGCCCGTGGGCGTCAGTACGCCCGCGGTGCGGCTGGCGCCGTCCACGAACATCACATAGCCTTCGCTTTCGTCGCCGGCCGACAGGCCCTTGCCCAGCGTCAGGGGCTGCGGGCGCCCCGGCACCAGCGCCACGAGGTTTTCGCCGGACGGGTACACGATGGTGTCGGCAAAGCGTTGGGATGCGTGGCCTTCCGCGTCCGTCAGCGTCGCAATCACCGCGCCGTCGCGGTCCAGCACCGCAAACCCCGCCCGGCGCGGCAGCGCTGCGCTGTAGAAAGCCTTGCCCACGGGGTTCATGCTTTCGTATTGCTGGTCCGCGCCGATCAGTTTGCCGTCCGCCGTCACCAGCACCGAACCGTCAGGGCCATAGCCGGTGGCCAGGTTGCCGCTGTCCTGCGCGTAGATGTCGTCCAGCACCGGTTCCACTACCCAGTTCCAGTCCTTGTCCACCACGCCGTACTTGGACTCGCCGTTGGTGGCGATGTACAGGCCCTTGTCGCCCAGCGGCCGCGTGATCACGACGCCGGTTCCGCCGTAGCGCCGCTCGCCCTTGGCCGAGCGGTATTCCTCCTTGTACTGGACCGTGGCGCGCGCGGGCACGCCGTCGTACAGGCGCACCGCGCGCACCACGTCCTCGAACGGTTCGCCCGCAGGATTGCCGTGGCGATCGATCAGCAGCGGCTTGCCGTCCAGCGTCACAACTGCCAGTCCGATCTCGACAAAATCCTGCACCGCGTCAAAGCGCGGCGGAACGGCCATGCGGCCATTGCGGTCGATGTATCCCCACTTGCCTTGCCAACGCACCGCGGCCAGCCCGTGGCGGAAGTCGCCAACCGCCTCGAAGATCGGCTCGATCGCGACGCGGCCGTTCTGGTCCAGAAAACCCCAGGCGTGGCGGCGCAGCGAGTTGTCGCGCGGTACGCGGTCGATGTTCTCGATGGCGGACGGCAGCAGCACCGCGGCGCGGCCGTCGTGCAGGTCCCGGATGCAGCCGTTGCCGAAGGGGTTGCGCGAGGAAATGTCGTCGGCTGCCGGATAGGCCTGGTACTCCGCATCGCTCATGCAATACAGGTGCATCGACTGTATATAGCCGTTCTGCGCCTGGGCGGACAGGGATACGCCCAGCGCGGCCAGGGCGCAGGCAAGGCGGGTGGTTCGTAGCACGCGTGACGTCATGATCATTCTGCGTTGGCGTTGGCGGTCTCGGCGACGGGCGGTTTGACGCCGGTGGCCTCGGGGCAGGTGAGCTTCTGGGGCGGCCAGCTCTGCTGGTCCTTCGCATCCACGATCACCATCGTGTCGCACAGCACGCCGAACAGCGCGGTCGTGTTGCCCTTGGTGTCGATGTACTCGATCAGCCGATTTCGGCGGACCAGCGCGCGGCCTTCGTGAAAGTTGTCGGCCCACGTGAACGCCGGCGCAATCGCATAGCGTCCGGTCAGGTCGACGTACCCGAACAGCTTGCCGGTGCGTTCCAGGCGGCGGGCCCGCGCCAGGCCGTCCTTCAAGGGGCCAAGCTGATTGAAGTGCGCGCCCACGACGCGCTTGCCGTTTGCGTCGATGAAGCCGTACTTGTTGTCGCCGTCGCTGTAAGGCACGACGCCTTCGCTGGCTTTGTCATAGTCGACGGCGTGGCGGCCCGGCAGGCGCGCGATCTCGCGTCCTTGCAGGTCCACCAGGATGCTGGACGAGCCCTCGTCGTCGTTGAATACGACGCGCTGCATCGAAGCCAGCGGCATGCCATCGCCCCATTTTTCCAGCATCGTCTTGCCGGTCTGGTCGATCACGCGATAGCCCGCGCCGCTGTTGGCGCGCGCCAGGCCTTCGGGCTGGGTGAAGAAAGGATTGAATTCTCCATAGCGCGCCGGCACCTTCATGTTGCCGCGCGCGTCGATGGCGCCTTCGCGCTCGTCGAACTTGATGTAAAGCCAGTCGCCGTACTGCTGCTTGTCTTCGGGACGGCCGTCGGAGACACGAATCGCGCCGCCTTGCGCGTCGAACAACACGGCGCTCGCGTCGGCCAGTTCGCCCAGAAAGCGACCATCCTTCAGCTTCTGCGGCTTGCCTACTACCGGCTCGCTTGCCTTGCCGGTGCGCAGGTTGATGACGCGATAGGCGCGTTCGGTGTAGCCGCCGCGCTTGCGCGTGTCTTCGGGCGCTTCGGCCAGCATCATGCCGTTACCCAGGTATTCCAGGTCGTAGGCGCCGTTATAGCGGGCAGGCACTACCCACTGCCCCTCGCGGTTGACCACGCCCCAGCGATTCTTGTCCCGCACCTTGGCCCAGTCGTCCTCGAACTCCTGGACTTCATCGAAGGCCGGCTTGAGCACGGGCGCACCCTTGCGCACGTTCCACAGGCCCATGCGGCGCTGGCGGTTTTCGTTCACCGCGCGGTATTGCAGCAGTTCGCCGTCGAGGCGCGATGTGTCTTCCAGCACGTTCGCGGGAACGGCCACCGTCTGGCCGCGGGTGTCGATGAGCAGCGCATCGCCGCGCAGCATGTCCTTCGTGCGGGCCCAGGTGTAGGGGCCTTTGAAGGGGCGCATTTCGCTGTACTGGGGCTCGATGGCCCACGTGCCGTCCGCGCCGATCGCGCCGACCGCGCCGGCCCGATCGGCCTTTGAACGCGCCACGATCGGCAGCGTGACGTCGTAGGTGTCGATGTTTGCCCAGTCTGGATTCGTGACGATATCGCCCGCCGCCGTCAGGATGCCGAGCGGCTGGTCATATTCGCTGGGTCGCAGGAGGGCCAGCGGCGCAGCGGCATCGGCGGCCGACTTGCGTGCGTAGTGGAACTCGCTGATGTCGTAGCCGCGCAGCTTGGCGACGGTGGTTTCGTCAAGGATGCCCAGGCCGTCGGGGTTGTAGATTTGATGCAGCGTCTCGTCGTCTGCGACGGCATTGACGCTGCTTTGCACGGCGTCGGCGGCTGCGGTGGCGGTGTCGCTGGCGGCGTCCATTGCCGCGTCCATGGCAGCGTCTGCGGTCGCTTCTGACGGCGTTGCGGGGGGGCGGGCTGCGTCCGCGTAGGTCGCCTCCTGCGCGGCGTCCGCCGCGTCAGCGGCGACCGGCGGATCCTGGATCGCGGCTGCGGTTTCCGCTTGCGACGCGGCCTGCACGGCTGCACCCGCCGCAGCCGCCGCGGCCTCGTCTTCCGCGCTCATGTCGTCACGGGCGGCGTCCATGCCGGCGCCCGTAGCGCCTGCCAAAGAGACAGGCACGCCATACACCCATGCGCGTCCCTGATGAATCTTGACGTCGCCGTTGCGCAGGGCGAGCAGCTGCACGCTGCCTGCGGGATCGATCAGCAGCGTCATGCCGGGTTCGGCGGCAAAGCCCCAGCCGTCGCGGCGCTGCACGCCCAGATAGTCGCTCTTGAACGCGTGCAGGGTCTCAAGCTTGCTGTCCAACAGCACCGAACCGCCCTCGGCGTGGCGCGCCAGCCAGACGCCCGGCGCCAGCAATTCGACGCGTTCGTAGCGCTGTTCAGACAGCGGTTCGCCGCGTGCATCCACGAATTCCCAAGCGCGTTCGCGGTTCACAGCCAGCACGTCGCCATCGCGCAGCGGCGGGGCGAGCGAGCGCAGCACCTGCGGACTGATCGCCCATGCGCCGCTTTGGTCCAGCAGTCCCCACCAGCCGCCGTAGCGCGAGTCGCGCGATTGCGCCGGCAGATAGTCGCCCGTCGGTTCGGCCAGCGCCATCACGCCGTCGGGCAGCGTGGCCGGTTTGCCGGTTGCGGTGTTGAAAAGGCGCGGCGGGGTAGGGATCTCCATCGCCGCGAGCTTTTGGCCGGGCTGGAACCCGCCAGTGCGCGTGCCCAGCGGAAAGGTCTTCACGACCTTGCCCTGGCGGTCGATCAGCACGTCCCGGCCGTCTTCCTCGGCCAGCGCCGTACCTTCGGCATTGAAGCCGGTGGCTTCCGCAAAGCGCGGCTCGATGACCCAGCGTCCACGCTTGTCGATGTAACCCCAGCGTTCATCCTGGCTGACGGCGGCCAGCCCATTCTGGAAGGATCGGGCATCCGAATACGCAGGCGTAATCGACATCACGCCCTGCTTGTCGATGTAGCCCCACGCCGCGGATTCGCCGTCGGCGGTGCCCACGAGCACCGCCGCCAGGCCTTCCTGGTAGGGCTGGTGGCACATGGTCCCCGCGCCTTCGCCGTAGCTGCTGTAGGAGCACTGCTGCGTCCAGTCAGGCCGCGCCTGCGCGTTGCCAGGCGTCAGCAGCGTCACCCCGCCCAGCGCCACGACCAGCGCCAAGGGCTTGAAGAAGGGCGCCGCCGTCATGGCTTGCAGGCGCGGCGCAAGACCGCGGAAATGAAAGAGCCAGACCGGGCGTGCCACATGATTCGATGCCTGCCGAATGATTGGGAAGGCAGCACTGTAACCAGGGGTACCCGGGGACGGATCGGGAGATGTAACTATTGCGGACGAAGCGTTAACACCAAGCACGGGTGTGCCGCATTTCCCCGCTATTTCGCCTAATTTCAGATAAATAAGAGGAATTTGTGGTTAGGCGTCGGATAAGGATTGTTTGCCGCTAGAAGAAGTATGAGGGGCCATCGACCAGCTCAGATATCTTCTTTCCGGCCAATGCTTCTGACCAATCGCTCTGTGATTGCAGTTCCTTCACGCCCAAAATGAACTTCCCTGTGGCACGCCGGGCAAAGCGCGGCCGTATTGATGGGATGGTCGACGCCTCCATCTGAGAGACGGTGGACGTGATGCACTTCGAGATAAGGAGATCCGTCAACTCGTTTAAAGGGGGCGGGGGATCCACAGCTTTCACAAATTCCATCCGCGCGCTTAAGAACGTATGAACGAATCACTTCGCTTCGTTGATATTGGGTGTAAACCGTGCTCTTAGTCCCTTTGCCTCGATGCGCTTCAAACGCCGCAATAGCGAGGTTGCGAGCCTCTCGAAGCGAGAAACTCGGCGCCACCTCGGCAGGTGAAGCGTAGGAGGCTGGCGGTTCGTCAGTATTGCCTCCGGGTAAAAGCTCGAAAATGATGAGCTTTCGTTCGGCCCCGTTGCGATCTGGCCCTCTTCTATCGGTGTGCGCTCGGATCAATGAGAACTCGCCCAGGTACCGTTGCTTGCGCGGCTTTCTAAGCGCTTCGAACAAATGAAGCGTCTTTCCGTTAGCCGCATGCTCCTGAATGGCTTTGTTGCCCCGGACGAATTGCATGTCCCCGACTTGCCCTTCTCCCGTGTATAGAAATGTTCCGCTGGGCGTATGGCCGTCCCGATATCCATATTGGTTACCCGTTTCACCAGTGAACAAAAAAATCACTGGAAAGACGCTCGAAGTGGAAATTCCGCTCTGGGCGCTACCCCCGAAAGGAGCATGAATTTCTGTTCTGCGGTCATAGTCCGCGCCGACCACGAAGCGGGGCGGTTCAGAAGAGCGACGTGCCGACACGCCAAGACAATCCGAGCACCGCTGCACTTCGCGAGCGAGGGGGCGGTGATTCTCGGCCCAGTGAATCAGCTTATGTTCATGCGGCGAGCAGATTTTTACGTAGCCATTTCCCGTAAAAGCATCACCTTGGTGCGCGGATTGATAAATCGAAATGTGCCGACAACTGGCCCGATGCAAAACTGCATATTGAGTGTTTGAGCTTGCACGAGCGTTCAGTACAAAGCCATCTGCGTTCTGTTCACGCCAGGCTTGATAGGCATCCTCTCGATTTTCAAACACCTCCGCCATTCGCCGCTCCTGAGCATAAGTACCTAATGTGGATTACGGAGTGTAATTTTTGTTTATTTGTTGAAGCAAGTGGAGGTCCTTTGGCTCCTTCTTTACATTCCCCCCGCGCATGCAGCGGACAAAAATTAATCGGTTGAATCGCCCGCGCGCCAGTTCTGTAATACATCCACTGCCCGCCCGGACGGGGGCGACGTTCCCTGCGAGAGGTTCGCCATGTCCACCCCCCAAAAACCTTCATTGGACGCATCCCAGCTCTGGCTGCTGGTCCTCGCCGGCGGCGTCGTCATGGGCCTTGCCCTTGGCGTGCGCCATGTGCAGGGCCTGTTTCTCCTGCCCGTCACGATGGACAGGGGCTGGAGCCGCGAGACCTTCGCCATTGCCCTGGCCGTGCAGAACCTGACGTGGGGCATCGTGCAGCCCTTCACCGGCATGATTGCCGACCGCTATGGCTCGGCCAAGGTGATTGCCGGCGGGTTGGTGTTCTACGCGCTGGGCCTTGCCGGCATGGCGCATGCCACGACGCCCGCCGCCTTCATGTGGACGGCGGGCGTGTGCATCGGCATCGCGCTGTCCGGCACGGCATTCGCAGCCATCTACGGCGCGCTCAGCCGTCTGGTGCCGCCGGAGCGCCGGAGCTGGGCGTTGGGCGTGGCGGGAGCGGTTGGCGGCCTGGGACAGTTCACGATGGTGCCGGCGGCGCAATGGCTGATCGGCGGCTGGGGCTGGGTCGCGGCGTTGCTGGTGTTCGCGATGGTGCTGATGATCTTGCTGCCGCTGGCGTTTCCGCTGCGCGAGCCCGCGAACCGCGTGCGCGATGCGGCCGCGCCCGACGCGAACCTGTCGCTGTCTGACGCCATCCGCGAGGCCTTCACACGCCCCGGTTTCTGGCTGCTGAATCTGGGATTTCTGGCGTGCGGCTTCCAGCTGGCGTTCATCGGCACGCACCTGCCCGCCTACCTGATGGACAAGGGCCTGCGCGCCTCGGACGCGGTGGCGGCGCTGGCCATTATTGCGCTCACCAACGTCATGGGCACGTACGTCTGCGGCATCCTTGGCGCGCATCATCGGCGCAAGTATCTGCTCGCGGGCATCTACTTGGTGCGGACCGCGGCGATTGCACTCTTCGTGCTCGTGCCGCTATCCACGTGGTCGGTCTATGCGTTCGCGGCCGTGATGGGGTTTGTGTGGCTGGGCACGGTGCCGCTCACCAATGGGCTTATCTCGCAGGTGTTCGGTGTGCGCTACATCACGACGCTTTTCGGCTTCGTGTTCTTTGGCCATCAGGTCGGCTCGTTCCTGGGGGTGTGGCTGGGCGGCGTGGTGTTCGAGGCCACACGATCCTACGACCTGATCTGGCTGGGCGCGATGGCGCTGGGCGTGCTGTCGGCCGCCTTGCACTGGCCGATCGACGACCGCGAGATCCAGCGCGCACGGCCAGCGGGCGCGGCGGGATAACCAGCGGGATGCGGCTACGCAAGCCGGTGCTGCGTGCCCGCGCCCATGGTGATGTGCAGCATGCGGCAAGGCTCCATGACCTTGACCGTATGCCATGCCCCTTTGGGGATGACGTAGGCGTCGCCGGCCAGCATCTTCACCACCTGGATGCCGGTGGGCCATTCCAGGTGCAGCTCGGCCGCGCCGGCCATCAGGCGCACTATCTCGTCGGCGCCGGGGTGCATCTCCCATTGCGGCCAGTCCGCGGCGAACTCGTATTCGGACACCAGCCAGCCGCGCCCGTATTGTTCGAGGTCTACCGGGGATTGGGACCAGAACTCGTCGCCGCCCGTCACGGTGGCGGCGGCGCCGGAGGCGTCCAGGTACACATAGTGCGACGTCAGGTCGATAGCCATGTTGCGGGTCCTCGGGTGTGGGGATCAGGGCAGTGTATGTCAGCGCGCAACCTGTCACATCGTTGCGTTTATCATGTCTGCCATCGGCAACAGGGAGAGCATGCGATGAGCAAGGGATTCGAAGGGGTGCGCCCCGCGTCCGAATCGTCCATCGAGATCGGGTTCTTCCACGACGGCCGGCATTGTGTCGAGCGTATCCGGGTCAAGCCCACCGCCGCCAACCTCAAGCGCGCTGCCGACCGGCGCGTTGCCATCCTGGAGGCCATAGCGCGCGGGGACTTCGACTACGACGCCGAATTCCCCAAACGCGGCGCTAAGCCATCACAGGGTCCCGCATGACGAGCAACACGCAGCTTGAAATCCACGATCTGTCGCCTGATGCCTTCAACGCCTACGGGTGGATGCTGGGCAAGCCTATGCCGGACGGCAACGGCGTTCCGTTGTACACGCACCCGGCCACCGACTTCTGGCACGAACACCAGTTCAACACCGGCGCCGGCGGCGATGCCGAACTGCTGTGGGTCAATTACCGCAGCCAATCGCTTGAGGTCGCCAGCCTTGAAAAGCATCTGCTGACGCAGCAGGCAATCGTTCCGCTGACCGGAAGCATCATCCAGATCGTGGCGCGCAGCGCCGCCGACGGCACGCCTGACCTGTCCACGCTGGCGGCCTTTCATGTGGCGCAGGGGCAGGGCGTGTGCATGCGGCCGGGCTGCTGGCACGCCACCCGGGTGGCGGGCGATGAGGTGACCTGCATGATGCTGACGCGTCGATCCACGACGGTTGATCTGATCCAGCATCTGACCACGGACGCCAACGCCACCGAAAGCGCCATCACCGCCATTCCCGCGCGTCAGCTGGAAGTGCCTCAGGATCTGCTGCAAAGCGCCTGAGAAGGGTCATTCCGCTTAGTTGCATTCGTAGCCCAGGCGCGCGAACAGGGGCCACTTGTTGCGGTAGCTGTCCGTCCAGCACATGCCGAAGAAGGCGGCAAACGGTGCATCGATCCGTTGCGCGGATATCCGCGCTGCCGCGTCGGCATCCCGAGGGCAGAAGGGCTGGCCGGGCGTCGGGTACAGCGCGCCGTCCCAGACCGGCTGCTCGCAATGCTCGCAAAAGTTGGACCATTCGCCGGATCGTGCCGGGTTTTCGCGGTAGAACGGCGCAATCGTGCGCAGGGTTTGCGCCACCTCGGGGGCGAGCGCCCGGGTCGACGAGATCATCGCCGGGCCGGGCATCGCCTGCCATTGCGCCGGCCCGAACAGCCAGTCCCGAAACGCCTGCGGATCCAGGCCGGGGCTGTCGGCGTCGTCTTCATCCAGCTCCAGTTCACCCTCGGTGCTTTCATGACCGGGCGGCACGGCCAGCGCCGCCACACGCGTCAGTTTGCTGCAGGCCGCGCAGGGGTGCTCGGCCTGCAGCACGAAGTACGACGACGCGCGAATGTTGAAAGCCTCTCCGTCCGGGCCGGTCATGCTGGGGTCTTGCGCTGCCATGCTGCTGTGTCTTTCCTGTTGCGTCGGCAAGGTGCGCCGATTCTTTGATATGCGGGGGAAATATGCCAGAATCCCCCGGAATTCGAGCCTGGCGCATTACACGCCGCCGTCACCGGGCGCCCGCGCCATCCCGTCATGCCGGAGCCCTGAATGCGCCACCGCCAGATTAGCACCGCATTTCGCCGCGCCACCTGCCGTCCGTTCATCGGTCTCGTTGCCGCCATCGCATTGGCGGGCGCCATGGCCGGCTGCACCTTCAGGTCACCCGACGCCGCTTCCGGCTCGCAGTGGGTCGGCATTGAAGGCGTCTCGGCACAACACGCGCGCACCATCGCCCGCGAATCCTACCTGTACGGCGCGCCCATGGTCGCCAGTTACCAGGCCATGTATGCATACAGCATCGACAAGAACGGCGCGCAATACAAAGGGCCGCTGAACACCATCAACCCGATGGGCACTGCCGCCGCTGCGGCGGCCGGGCTGGATCCCGCCTATCTGTATTCGTACGCGGCCCTGGACTTGCGCGCCGAGCCCGTCGTCGTCACCGTGCCTCGCGTGGAAAAGCAGCGCGACGCCTCGCTGCAGGTGATGGACCTGTATATGCACCACATCGGCGACCTGGGTTCGCGTGGCCTGGGCGGCGGCGTGTTCCTGGTGGCGGGTCCTTCCTGGAAGGGCAAGACCCCCGCGGGCATCACCAAGGTGATTCGCGCCGAGACGGAGCTTGCCACGCTGGTCGCCCGCACGCAGCGCTTCAATCCCGCCGACCAGGACAACGCCAAGCGCATCCAGTCACGCTTGAAGGTCCAGCCCCTGTCGGCGTTCCGCAACCGTTCCGCGCCTGCGGCGCCCGCCAAGGTTGAATGGATGGCGCCCGTACCGCGCGCGCAGATGTATTCGTCGCTCGAGTTCTACGACGAGCTGGCCTTCCTGCTGCGGTTCGCGCCCGCGCACAAGTCCGAGACGATGCTGCGCGAGCGCATGGCCAGCCTGGGCCTGCGGCCTGGCGATGCCTACGACACGGCGTCGTTGAACCCAGCCTTGCGGCGCGCGCTGCAAGAAGGCATGCACGACGGACAGAACGACATCGACAAGAACCGCGCGGCGCAGGGCGCCAACACCGATGCACTGTTCGGCGGCAGGGAGGCACTCAAGAACAACTACCTGACGCGGGCGACCGGCGCGCAGATGGGGCTGTTTGCGTTTGGCGGCATGAGTGCGGCCAAGGCGCCATCCAAGGCGCCACCCAAAGCCCAGCCTCCAACGCGTTAGGTGCGCACCGCATGAAGCGCAACTTCAACATCCACGACCTGCGGATTTTCTACGCCGTGGTCATGACCGGCTCGACGCGGCAGGCGGCGTTGGCCATGCACCTGACGCAGCCGGCGATCAGCCACGCGATCTCGCGCCTGGAAAGCGCGACTGGCGTCCAGCTGTTCGACAGATCGCACAAGACCCTGCGTCCCACGGAGGCGGGGCAGTATCTCTACAGCGAGGCCAAGTTCGTGCTGGACGAACTGGTGCGTATCGACGAGGCCCTGCACAGCATCGAACAATTCGGCGGGCGCGGCTTGCGCATCGCTTCTTCGCCCGCGTTGGCTCTGGGTTACGCGCCCGACGCCGTGCGCCGCTATCTGGACATCAACGGTACGCGGCCGTTTTCCATCGACGTGGAATCGTCGATGCAGGTCATCAGCGCGGTGGAAACGATGCGCGCCGACTTCGGCCTGGGCGCCGTGGGCCGCGACAGCACGCGGCTGACCTTCACCCCGTTTCTGCGTGCGGACGTCATGGCGATCGCGCATCGGGAACACCCGCTGGCCGGACGCGAGACCATTTCGGTGCTGGATATTCCGCCGGACACCTACGTCAAGCCGTTGTGGTCCGACTACGTGGTGGCGCAGGGCGACATCGCCGACTCGCTGCTGCTGCGGTCCGGCATGCAGGCGCACATGTCGCTGCTGCCGGGCACGGTGCGCGCGGTCAAGGGCATCAGCCTGGTGAACGCGCTGTCCGCGTCCGATATCGTCGCGTCGTTTCCAGATCTGGTGGCGGTGCCGCTCGCCTCGCGCCAGTGGTTCGACTTCCTGCTCATCACGCGCGCCGAGTCCCGCAACAACGAGCTGACCGGGCGGCTGCTGGATGCGCTGAGGTCCACGGCGCAGGCGCGGCGGCAGGGCGTTTACGCGGAGACGATCGCGCTGCTGTAGCGGCGATCGCCACGCCGTCATTGCGCCGGCGGCTGCCACGGCAGCGATTGCAGATCGCCGTCGATGCTGATTGCCTGGCCGCTGACCATGGCCCCGAACGGACTGGCCAGAAACAACGCCATGTTGGCGATGTCCGCCGCGCGAACAAACTGCCGCAGGCTGACGCCCGACAGCTCCAGTCGGGTCTGTTCCTCCACCGACAAGCCCATGTTCTTCGCCCGAGCCGCAATCACGCGTTCGATGCGTGGTCCGGCGACCAGTCCCGGCAGCAGCGCATTGACGCGGATGTTCAGCGGCCCCAGCTCCATCGCCAGCGAACGTGTCAAGCCCACCACGCCCCATTTGGTGGCGGCATACGGCGTGCGCATGGGCAGGCCCATCCGGCCTGCCACCGAACTGATGTTGATGATGCTGCCACCGCCAGCCTCGCGCAGCGCCGGCAACGCATGCCGCACCGTGTGGAATTGCGAGGCCAGGTTGATGTCCAGCGTGGCGTCCAGCTCCGCTTCCGTGATGTCGGCGATGCCCGCCGTCGGACCCGCGATGCCGGCGTTGTTCACGAGCACGTCAAGCCCGCCCAGATGCGACAGCGCGGTCTGCATGTAGCGGTCGATCTCGGCTCGGCTGCCCACATCTGCGCGCGCCCAGGGATGGCGGCACGCGGTCAGGGCTTGTTCATCCACGTCGCACAGATGCACGCGCGCGCCGCGCTCCGCAAAGGCGTCGGCCAGCGCGGCGCCGATGCCGGACGCGCCGGCCGTGACGATGACGCGCTTTCCGGACAGGTCGACGGGCAGGGCGGTGATCGCGGCGGGCGTATGCATAGGGGTTTCCGGTCGGTTCATGGTCAGGGCTTCATCAAGCGGCAGGTCGATTCCGCAGGCGACGTATACACCTGGTCGCCCGGCACCCGCGCCACCAGCTTGTAGTAATCCCACGGCGCCTTCGATTCCGCCGGCGTCTTCACCTGCATCAGGTACATGTCGTGCACCATCAGCCCGTCCGCACGGATCTTGCCGTCCTTCACGAAGAAGTCATTCACCGGATTGGCCTTCAGCCACTTCATGATGGTGTCGCCGTCGGTGCTCTTGGTGGCTTCCACCGCCTTTAGATAGGTCGTTGCCGCGGAATAGTCGCCGGCCTGCAGCATGGAAGGCTTTTTCTTCATCACGGACTCGAAACGCGACGCCCATTTACGCGATGCGTCGTCCTGATCCCAATACCACGCCGTGGTCAGGTACATGTTCTGCGCCGCTTGCAGGCCCAGCGCATGCACGTCGGTGATCAGCACCAGCAGGCCGGCAATCTTCATCTTGGGCGTCAGGCCGAACTCGTTGGCTGCCTTGACCGCATTGCTGGTGTCGCTGGCGGAATTGGCCAGGCCCAGCACCTGCGCGCCCGAGGCCTGCGCCTGCAGAATGAACGACGAGAAATCGGCTGTGTTCAACGGGTGCCGCACCCGGCCCTTGGCGTTGCCGCCATCGTCCTGCACCACCTTCGATGCGTCCCGCTCCAGCGCGTGACCAAACGCGTGGTCTACCGTCAGAAAGAACCAGTCCTTGTTGCCTTCCTTCATCATCGCGCGCGCCGTGCCGCGCGCCAGCGACACCGTGTCGTACACGTAATGCACGGTATAGGGCGTGCACTGTGAGTTCGTCAGCTCGGATGCGCCCGCGCTCACCACGAAGAACGGCGTTTTCTTTTCCTCGGCCACCTTCGCCATCGCCAGCGCTGCCGCAGAGTTTGCGCCCGCGATCAGCATGTTCACGCCGCGCTGATCCAGCCATTCCCGGGCGCGTGACGACGCGATATCCGCCCGGTTCTGATGGTCTGCGACCAGCACCTCCACCTTCTTGCCCGCCACGGTGCCGCCCAAGTCGGCGATCGCCATCTTGATCGCCTCGGCCCCGCCCGGTCCATCGGCGTCGGCCGACAGCCCCGACATATCCGTGATGAATCCGATTCGGATGACCCCGTCATCGGCCTGGGCCGCGCCCGCCATGCCCAACAGCGCGGCCAATGCCGTCGCACGCAACGTTTTCTTCATGTCTCGTCTCCCCACTGGGTGGATGTGTGTTTTCAGAACGCGACGTTGCCGCGTCCCTTCAGTTGCAGGGTCTCGCGTGCGTCGTCGGGTGTGGCGACCTGCAAGGACAGGTTTTCCAGAATCCGCCGGATGCGGCGTACCTGGTCTGCGTTGGACTGCGCCAATTCGCCGGGGCCGTCCCACAACGAATCTTCCAGGCCCACGCGCACGTTCCCGCCCATCGTGGCCGCCATCGTTGCCAACGGTGTCTGCTTTCGACCAGCGGCCAGCACCGACCAGATGTAGTCGTCGCCAAACAACCGGTCCGCCGTGCGCTTCATCATCATGACGTCTTCCGGGTGCGTGCCGATGCCGCCGCGGATGCCGAACACAGACTGGATCAGGAACGGCGGCTTGAGCAGCTTGCGGTCCACGAAATGCGCGGCCGTGTACAGGTGGCCGATGTCGTAGCACTCGATCTCGAAGCGCGTGCCGTTGTCACTGCAAGACGTGAGGATGTGCTCGATGTCCTTGAACGTGTTGCGGAAGATCAGGTCGTTGCTGCCCTCCAGATAGGGCCGTTCCCAGGCGTGTTGAAATTCCTTGAACCGCTCCAGCAGCTCATACATCCCGAAGTTCATCGACCCCATGTTCAGCGACGCGACTTCGGGCTTGAACTGCAGGGCCGGCGCCATGCGCTCGGCAATGGGCAACACTGGCGATCCACCCGTCGTGATGTTGACCACGACGTCCGACGCCTCCTTGATACGCGGCAGAAACTGCCCATACAGCACTGGATCCTGCGTAGGCTGGCCGGTGTCCGGCTGACGCGCGTGCAGATGCACGATGGCCGCGCCCGCCTCGGCGGCATCCAGCGCAGACTGCGCGATCTGATCGGGCGTGACGGGCAGATAGGGCGACATCGACGGCGTATGGACCGAACCGGTGATGGCGCAGGTGATGATGACCTTCCTGGACTTTTTCATGGGCCTCTGGCGCCGTGTGATTGCGCTGTGGATTCTTGTGGCCCCGGCTGTCTCCTCCGGGTGTAGGCCATTCTGTCGCAGGCCTTCGGGTCCTGTCACTTGAACAGAAATTATCAATTGATAGGGAATCCGGTGCTGCGGTGCAGCGTGGACAGAAGAACCTTTGCCAATGCGATGTTCACGACGCGCGTCAACCCACTAATCACCCAGGTTGTTTACTCTAGGCGTCCCTGTAATCAAATGTGTGGGAGAGCCGTTGTGAAGGTGGTGGAACAGGCTGATGGTGAGAATAAAAAGGTGGTAAGCGGGGCTTTGATAGGAAAGGACCTCCTAGAAATCCTTGATTTGGCATTCTCGGTAATCTACAAGTTTTCGATCGGTGTTGGGGCGATATTGATTGTCGTGTACCTGTCCTCAATGGGCTTCTATCCGGCATTCAGCGCGAGCGAAGTGGTCTTCCTGGTTTTTCTCACAATGATGTTTGGGTTCGTCTTTACCCTAACGTTGATGTACGGAGCTCTCGGGTGTTTGTGGATCGTGACCGGTGTAGAGGCCATTATGAGAATGAGAGGTCGCCTCCGAGAAAATCCTGGCGCAGATCGGCGAAAGAAATTTCGTAGTCAGCTTCGCAAAGCGAAAGCTAAAAAAAGGTCGATATCGCTGAGTATCAGAAAAAGACTGCGAAAAGTCTTCAAGACTGATCAAAGGGGAAAGGCACCGGTTCGAAGTCTACGGCCTGAATTTGCTAAAGGGTGGATGCCTTTCTTGATGTCGATTTTGGTGTTCGGCATATCGGGGTTGGTGTTCTTTGAATTGGCAGAAACAAGACGTCTGTTTATCGGTGCTGCTATCGCAGGTTTCACGTTGATTCTAGTAGCCGGATCCGTGTTTCGTTCACAACCCGCCACGACGCGTGGATCACGGGTTGAGTCAAGAGCGGTCGCCAAATTCTTCGCTTGGGGGCTGTTGGCGTCGACAACTGTGTATGCAGTTTTCGCCGGATTTTCGACTCAATTAGATATTGTGATGTCGCAATTAGGCATGCGATCGATATCAGCGACGGTGGAAGTGTCGGAGGGCGAAACAGCCCGTCTAATGATGATCTCTGACGCCTTGAGCTTTCCCGTCGTGGATTGCAGGAAGGCGAGTTCTGGGCGAATCTTGGCTCACTACGCTACCGTGCCTTGGCATGGCGTAGGCGAGAAGAGTCGATTGGAATTCAACATTCCCGGGGAGAAAGAACGCATGCCAGGATTGGCCGGCGAAAGGCCGTGGAAGCACGCAGCCGTGTCTGTAGATGCGAGCCAAACGACCGTTATAGATACTAATCCGCGATTGGCGCGATGCCTCCCTTACAGTACTAAGGCAATGTACGGAGTGAACGATGCGGAGTTTTCCGAATTCGGCAAGCGCGCTTTGGAGTCCATGCTGCGCGTGCTTAGCCGTGACAGGTCTGCTGATTCTGCTCATATCATGATCTATGTCGATCATGAAAGTGACAAAGCGCTGGCCCAAGAAAGAAGCGACGCAATCGCTCAACAACTACGTCGCATTTCAGCCGAAGTAGACATGAAAATTACGACGCAGGTAAAAAAGGGATCGGCATCTTTCACGTTGGTGCCAGGGTTTGACATTGAGATATGGATTGGAAGGTCTGGGCTACTCCAATTCTGAAATGAAAGATCAATCAGAGGGTGGCAGTGCCGGCACATATAAAAAAAGGCTTTGCCAGAGATATCTGGCAAAGCCTCTATTTCTATAGTGGACCTTAGTCCTTGCGGCTGGTCACTTCAACCAGGTGGTAGCCGAACTGGGTCTTCACCGGGCCTTGCACTTCGCCGACCGGGGCGCTGAACACGACGGTGTCGAATTCCTTGACCATCTGGCCCGGGCCGAAGGTGCCCAGGTTGCCACCGTCGCGGCTCGACGGGCAGCTCGAGTTTTCCTTGGCGAGCTGGGCGAAGTCAGCGCCGTTTTCGATGGCGGTCTTGAGTTCGTTGGCCTTCGCTTCGGTGGAAACGAGGATGTGACGGGCGGAGGCTTGTGCCATGAGGGAACTCCTTGCAGACTGATTTGGGGAGGGGAGAGTAACGCATTCGCGTGAACTCGCTACGTTGGCAATGATAAACGGGGATTGATCCGGCCCCGGATCGGGCTTGGTATGCGCATGTGACCAGCATCCGCACTTCCCCTAATACCTGCCCATATCCTTATACGATTATCGTATTTTCAACGCGCCCTCCCGGGACGCGTCCACAGCCGAGGCAACGCGGGCTGGCAATGAGATGCACGTTTTCGGACGAGACTTCCTATGCCTGATTCAGCTTCCCGAGTACTGTTGAAAAGAGAGTCGGTCCCGCCATTCTCGTCAGAGCCCAATCTGACGGACCGCGTCACCGAGATGCTGCTGGACGAGATTACCAGTGGCGACTACCAAGTCGGCGAGGTCCTGCCCCCAGAGCAGACCATCGCCACCCGGCTTGGCGTTTCGCGCACCGTGCTGCGCGAAGCGGTTTCCCGCCTGAAGGGCGACGGCATTGTGCAAAGCAAGCAGGGGCGCGGGCTGACCGTCATGCAGACGGCGCGGCCGTCGGTGCTGCGCATGCAGGCGGCGGACATTGGCGACGCGGATCAGGTGCTGCGCATCGTGGAATTGCGCCGCGGCTTTGAGATCGAAGCAGCTCCACTGGCGGCGGCTCGGCGGGACGAGGACGATCTGGCCGCGATGCGGCTGGCGCTGCGCAAGATGGCCGATGCGATTGCGTCCGGCGACGTGGCAATTGGCGTGGATGCCGACATGGAGTTCCACCGCTGTGTGGCGCGCGCCACGCGCAATGAACACTATCTGAATTTCTTCGATTTCCTGGCGGTCCTGCTCAAGAAGAACCTGCGCGTGTCGCGCTCGCGGTCGGCCAAGATCGCGGGCCGCGGGGCGCAGGCGCAGAAGGAGCATGAAGCGCTGTTTGCCGCCATCGAGAAGGGCGACGTGGAACTTGCGCGGCAGTACGCGCGCACGCACGTCGACAACACGGAAGCACGTCTGCGTACAGCGGCGGCCACGGCTGAGAAGCCGTAGGCGCCCAATAAGGGCATCCTCCAAGGGGAAGTGGTGATGGGTCAGAAGACGATCGATGAGTTGGTGCGCGCCGAGGAAGGACTGGTCAGCCGGTCCATCTTCGTGGACGAAGAGATCTTTCAGCAGGAGCTGAAGCAGATCTTCTCGCGCGCGTGGCTGTTTGTGGGGCACGAAAGCCTGGTGCCCAAGCCGGACGATTACTTCGTCTCGCGCATGGGCACGGAGTCCGTGATCCTGACGCGCGACCGGCAGGGGCAGATCCAGGTCATGCTCAATAGCTGTGCGCATCGCGGCATGAAGCTGTGCCGCTATGACCACGGCAACAACCGGACCTTCACCTGTCCGTACCATGGCTGGAGCTTTTCCACCGACGGCAAGCTGGTGGAACGTCCCGGCGAGCTGGTCGGGGTGCCCGGCCACGCGACGCACTACAAGGGCGAGCTCGACAAGAAGCAGTGGGGCCTGAAGACGGTGGCGCAGGTGGTGAATTACAAGGGCGCCATCTGGGCAACGTGGGATCCGAACGCGCCGCCGTTTCTGGACTACATCGGCAACATGCGCCTGTACCTGGATGCGGCGCTGGACCACCGCAACGGCAGCCCGGGCGGCTCGGAGGTGATCGGCGGCGTGCAGAAGTGGCGCGTGAAGTGCAACTGGAAGTTCGCGCCCGAAAACTTCATTGGCGATCTGTACCACGACATCAGCCACCGCTCGGTGGACATCGTGGGCATCGGGCCGGGCGGCGGAAAAGGGCGGCGCGATGCGTCGGCCACGCGGTCGGCAATCTGTTTTCCGGAATTGGGCCACGGCCTGCTGGGCCGCTTGCCGTTCTACGAAGAAGGCCCCTACGCGCCGCAATACGGCCGCTACCCGGAGGTGGAAGCCTACTACCGCGAAATCCATGAGCAGCGCGAACGCACGCTGGGTTCGGCGATGCGGGTGCAGACCAGCGTGGGCACCATCTTCCCGAATATGTCGTTCCACGGACGCCAGCCGCGCACGCTGGCAGTGTTTCATCCGATCAGCTCGACCGAGATGGAAATGTGGCGCATGTATCTGGTGGACAAGGATGCGCCGGAGGCGGTAAAGGAGGCGGCTCGCCATTATTTCCTGCGCTATTCCGGACCGGGCGGCATGACGGAATCGGACGACATGGAGAACTGGACGGGCGCCACCGAGGCCAGCATGGGTACGATGTCGCGCGAACTCTTCTTCAACTACCAGATGGGCGTGGGCCACCGGCAGGACGTGCCCGAGATTCCCGGCTGTGCGGTCAACGGCGAATACACCGAGGAAAACGCCCGGATCTACTACCGGCGCTGGGCGCAGTTCATGAACGGCATGTCCTGGGACCAACTGATGGCGGGCGCGGTGCGCCTTGAGGAGGCGGCATGAACGCACCCATCGAGAGCGCGCCGCCCGTGGCGCAGGACGACAGCGTGGACGACATGCTGCTGTGGTGGGAAGCGCACCGCTTCCTGCACTACGAGGCCGATCTGCTGGACCACCGCGAGTTCGACAAGTGGCTCACCCTCCTGGACGAGGCCATCACGTATCGCATGCCGCTGACGCGCAATGTTCGCCGCGACGCGATGGCGCAGGAATACTCCGGCAAACAGGATGCCGCCTGGTTCGACGAAGGCATCGACACGCTGCGCCAGCGCGTCGCGCAGATCAAGACGGGCATTCACTGGGCCGAAGAGCCGGCCTCGCGTGTGTCCCATCTGGTGACCAACATCCGCGTGCTGGACGTGACGCCAGACGACGACGGCGGCGATCTGGTGCGGGTGCGGTCGCGCTTCCTGATCTACCAGAACCGCCTGCAGTCCGAAGTGAATCTGTTCGTCGGCAAGCGCGAGGACGTGCTGCGCAGGCGCGATGGACGCTTCACGATTCTGTCGCGTGAGATCCACCTGGACCAGAACGTTCTCTTATCGAAGGCGCTGACGATCTTCTTCTAGCGCGCCCATGCCGGACCCGGCCCGTCTGCCGGGATTCGATGGTTTTCCTTCCACTCGGGGCCTGACCGCCGACAGGACGCGCTCGCCCATACCTGGAGTTGCAGCATGCAAAGACGTACTGTACTGAAGGCCATCGCCGGCGCGGCCGCGATGACGGCGACGGGAATTTCGTGGGGCGCCGACGCGGCGTATCCGAGCAAGCCGATCCGCCTGATCGTGCCGTATCCGCCGGGCGGCGTCACAGACGTGGCCGGACGCCTGGCCGGTGAGATCCTTACCCGCAAGTTCGGCCAGCCCGTGGTGGTGGAGAATCGGCCGGGTGCAAACGGCATGATCGGCAGCCAGCAGGTGGCTTCGGCGCCGCCGGACGGCTACACGCTGCTGCTTAACGGCCTGGGCGGCATGGTGCTGCCGATGGCCACCGTGACCGGACTGCCGCTGGACACGGCGCGCGCCTTCACGCCGATTGCGCAGATGGCCGAATTCATCAACGTGCTGATCGTGCGGGCTGATTCGCCGATCCGCAGCGTCGACGACCTGATCGCCACGGCGCGCAAGCGCAGCAAGGACGGCTTGAACTACGGATCGAACGGCATCGGCTCGTCGGTGCATCTGACCACCGCATTCTTCGCGCAGCACACGGGCACCAACCTGCTGCACGTGCCGTACAAGGGCAGCGGCGAGATGCTGGTGGACGTGGTCAATGGCAATCTGGACTTCAGCTTCAGCAACCTGCCGCCGGTAATGGGCCTGATCCGCAAGGGATCGATTCGCCCGATTGCGGTGACCAGCAGCTATCGCAGCAAGCAGTTGCCGGATGTGCCGACGATGGCCGAGCAGGGCGTGGCGGACTTCGACGTGACGAGCTGGCTGGGCGTGTACGGCCCCGCCGGCATGCCGCCCGACATCGTGCAGAAGCTCAGCGCGGCTTTGCAGGAAGGCATGGCGCAACCGCAGTCGGTGGAAACCTTGACCGCCGCGGGCTTTGAGCCCAAGCCACGAGGGGCCGACGCCTTTGCGGAGCTGAACCGGGCTGAGCTGGCCCGCTGGAAGCAGGTGGCCACCAAAGCCAGCATTTCCCTGAAATTCGGAGCCTGAGCATCATGGAAATTTCATCAGTCCCGCCGCGTGTCCACACAGCCATCATCGGCGCTGGGCATGCGGGCGTGGAGTGTGCGTGGGCCTTGCGTGCCGCGGGCGTGGAGGGCGACATCGCGCTTTTTGGCGCGGAGACGCATGCGCCGTATGAACGGCCGCCGCTCTCCAAAGCATTGCTCACCGGCTCGACCAGCGCCGAGCGCATCGCGTTGCGCGCGGGCAGCGCGTACGAGAAGTCGCGAGTGATCGTGGTGGCAGGCGATCCGGTGGCCGCCATCGACACGGCGGCGCACACGTTGCGCACGGCGTCGGGTCATATAGTGGCCTATGAACACTGCGTGCTTGCCACCGGCGCCAGCGCGCGTGGCATTGCGGAGGTGGCGGGCGAACAGGTGTTTTCCGTGCGCGGCCTGGACGACGCGCACCGGCTGCGCGAGGCGCTGCGCCCCGGCATCCGGCTGCTCGTCGTGGGCGCAGGATATCTGGGGCTGGAGGCCGCGTGTTCAGCGCGCAAGCTGGGCGCCGAGGTATTGGTGCTGGAACAGGGCGGCAACGTGATGGCGGGCAAGGTGTCCGAATCCACTGCCACGCGCATCGGCGACCTGCACCGCGAGGCCGGCATCGAGATCCGCCACGGCGCTGCGGTGCGGCGCTGGGAACGCACGGCGACGGGTTGGCGCGCGCATCTGGCCAGCGGAGAGCCCATCGACGCTGAACTCGTGCTGGTGTCCATCGGCGCGGTTGCCGAGACGGCGCTTGCCGAAGCGGCGGGCCTGATCTGCCTGGACGGCGTGGTCGTGGATGAATGTTGCCGGACCTCGGCGCCCGACGTCTACGCCATTGGCGATTGCGCAAGCGCCTTTCGCGGAGAGCTGCAGCGTTATGCCCGCATCGAAAGCGTGCAGAACGCGCTGGCGCAGGCGCGCACGGCGGCGGCAACCATTGCCGGCAAGGCCCCGCCAGCGGCGCGTCCGCCCACCTTCTGGTCCGAACAGCAGGGCCGCCGTCTGCAGATGGCCGGCCTCGTCGACCCTGCCGCGCCTTGCCGTGACGTCTTGCTGCCCACTGCCAAGGGCTGGCTGGTCGAGCGATACCAGCACGGCCGACTGGCCGCGATCGAAGCGGTCGACAGTCCCGTGGAATTCATCAAGGGCGTGCCACGGATCGGCGCGCCCGAAGCGGTTGCGGCCGCTGTGTAAACGAACCCTGGAGACAACATGCCCGTTGCGATATTTGAATTGCCCGATGGCGCCGAACAGGTGCTGGACGTGCCCGACGACTGGTCGCTGATGGAAGCCGCGCGGCGCGATGGCCTGGAAGGCATCGTCGCCGAATGCGGTGGCGGCGCCATCTGCGGTACCTGCCACGTGCAGGTGGACGCGGATTGGCACGCGCGGCTGGAGCCGCCCGGCATGGCCGAGGAGGCGCTGCTGGAAGTCGTGCCCGAGCGCTGTCCGACCAGCCGACTGTCCTGTCAGGTCATTATGACGCCCGAGCTGGACGGCATTCGCGTACGCGTGCCTTCGTCGCAGCTTGAACTGTAGCCGCGGCGCCTGACTCGCAAGACGCGAACACAAGGAGCAACCGCATGGCCGACAACAAATCCATCAACCTCGTCGATCTGCAACCCGGCGTGCGCGTGCGCATGGCGGGCGGCGCGTTGGCCGAGATCGTCGAGAACCCGCAAGACGGCTTCTGGCTGATCGTCCGTTACCTGGACCATCCCGCCGAGCCCGCGCTGGTCGACGCCGGAGAGCAACAGGTGTTTGCCACCGACGTCGAAGCAATCGAACCCTGACCCCACTGGAGCCCCCAATGAATCAAAAGCCCAAAGTCATCGTCTCCGCACCCGTGCCGCCGGACCTGCGCGAACGCCTCGCTGAGCGCTGCGACATCGTCGAAGTGCCCACCGGACAGAATCCGGCCGAGGTGCTGGGCGCGGACGAGCGTGCGCAGATCGAAGGCATGGTGTGCACCGTGCGCACCAAGGTCGATCAAGCGCTGCTGGATGCGTTGCCCGCGCTGAAGGTCAGCTCGAACTTCGCAGTTGGGTTCGACAACGTCGACCTGGCGGCCGCCACGCGGCGCAAGGTGCTGATCTGCAATACGCCGGGCGTGCTGGATGGCGCGGTGGCTGATGTGACCATCGGCCTGATGCTGTGCCTGTCGCGCAACCTGGTGGCGGGCGACGCCTTCGTGCGCAGCGGCGCCTGGACCAAGGGCGCCTTTCCGTTGACGCGCGACATCCGCGGCAAGACGCTGGGCCTCTTGGGCATGGGCCGCATCGGCCGTGTCGTGGCGCGCGCGGCGCAGGCCTTCGACATGAAGGTGATCTATCACAACCGCCGCGAGGACCCGCAGGCCGAAGGCCTGGCCACCTATGTGGACCGCGATGAACTTTTCAAGACGTCGGACGTGCTGAGCGTGCATATCCCGCTGTCGGCGGAAACGCGCCATTCCATCGGCAAGCGTGAATTGGAACTGATGAAGCCCACGGCGTATCTGATCAACACCGCGCGTGGCCCCGTGATCGACGAGGCCGCGCTGATCGAAGCGCTGCGCGCCGGCACCATCGCGGGTGCGGGGCTGGACGTGATGGAGCAGGAACCGCTGCCGGCCGACAGCCCGCTGTGCGCCTTGCCGAACGTGGTGCTGCAGGCCCACGTAGGCAGTGCCACGCACGAAACGCGGCGCGCGATGATCGATCTGGCAGTGGCCAATCTGATGGATGCGCTGGGAGGCCAGAAGCCGAAGGCCATGGTCAATGCCGAGGTGTGGCAGGCGCGCGCCTGACGGCACTGCGCCGATAGACGCGGCCCCGCCAACATGGGGCTGACATGGCGGGGCCGGCGCATGCAGCCGGTCCCGCCTTTCCCTATTTCCCGCCGTAATCCACCACGATTCCCGCCTGCTGCGCGACCTCGCTCCAACGCTTGAACTCCGCCTTGGAGAATGCCTGGAACTGCGCGGCGTCGCGCAACTTGGGTTCAAAACCGGCGTTGATGATGCGGTTCTGGTATTCCGGCGCGGCCAGCCCGGTGACGATGGTGTTGGACAGTTGGGCGATGATCGCCGGGTCCACCTGCGCGGGCGCATACATGCCCAGCCAGCTCGTCACGTCGAAGTCCTTCATGCCCTGTTCCTGCATCGTCGGCACATTGGGCAACTGCCGCGCGCGGTAGGCGCTGGTCACCGCCAGCGCCTTCAGGCGCTTGCCGTCCACCATGGGCAGCGTGGGCGGCAGGTTCATGAAACAGAGGTCCAGGTCGCCGTTGGCCGTGCCCACCAGCGCCTCGCTGGCGCCCTTGTACGGCACATGATCGAACTTCAGGCCCGTGCGCATGGCAAAGAGCTCGGCCGTCATCTGCGACGAACTGCCGACGCCATTGCTGCCGTACAGCGGTTTGCGCTTCGTGGCGCGCAGGTATTCGATCAGCTCAGGCACCGTATCGGCCGGATGGTCCACCCGCACGACGAGCGCGTTGACGAACTCGGCCACCTGGGCGATGGGAAGCAGTGCGGTGGGGATGTCGATGGGCAGCCCGCGCAGCGTGGCGGGGGGCAGCACGTTGTGGCCAAGACCCCCGGTGGTGAGGGTGTAGCCGTCAGGCTTGGAGGCGGCGGCGGCCTGCATGCCGATGACGCCACCGGCGCCGGCGCGGTTTTCGATGACCACGCTCTGGCCGTACTCGGCATAGAGCAGGTCGCCGACCAACCGTCCCGCAAGATCGGTGGCGCTGCCTGGGGTGGATGAGACGATGATCTTGATGACGCGGGACGGATACGCCCCGTTCTGTGCCCAGCTTGCGCCGGTCAGGTGCAGGCCGGCGGCGGCCCCCATCAGCTTCAACGCACTGCGACGTTTCATGACGACTTCCCCTTGGGTTATAGACCTACTGCTTCACGTGCTGCTCCAAAAATGTGATCCGGACTTTGTACGATAAACATATTTCTCGTACGGTACGGGGCACACAAGCGCACGCAAATTGCGGCTAACCCTAGGGGAGTCGTTGCGGGCCTTGCGGCCCGTTTTTTAGCGCACCGGCCAGCCGTACATCAGGCCGCCGTTGCGGTACGAGGCGTTAAGCCCGCGTTCCAGTTTCAGCGGGCTGTTGGGGCCCAGGTTCTTCTCGAAGCTCTCGCCGTAATTGCCGACGGTCTTGATGATGGTGTAGGCCCACTTGTCGTCCACGCCCAGGTTCTTGCCCATGCCCGGCGTCACGCCCAGCAGGCGCTGGATGTTCGGGTTGGTGCTTTTCAGCATCTCGTCCACGTTCTTGGACGTGACGCCGTATTCCTCGGCTTCCAGCATGGCGTTCATGGTCCAGCGGACCAGGTTGAACCACTGCTCGTCGCCTTGGCGGACCATGGGGCCGAGCGGTTCCTTCGAAAAGTTCTCCGGCAGGATGTCGTATTTTTCCGGGCTTTCCAGGTTGCTGCGCGCGGCGGCGAGCTGCGACTTGTCGCCCGTGAATGCGTCGCAACGGCCCACGGCGAAGGCGCGGATGATCTCGTCCAGGCGCTCGACGACGACCGGCTTGAAGTTCACGTTCTGCGAGCGGAACCAGTCGGCCAGGTTCAGTTCGGTGGTGGTGCCCGGCTGCACGCAGACGGTGGCGCCTTCCAGTTCCTTGGCGCTTTTCACGCCCAGGGACTTGTTCACCATGATGCCCTGGCTGTCGTAGTAGTTGACGCCCACGCCGATCAGGCCCAGCGTCGTGTCGCGGGTCAGCGTCAGGGTGGTGTTGCGGGTCAGCACGTCGACTTCGCCGGATTGCAGGGCAGTGAAGCGCTGCACGGCGCTGATCGCCTGGATCTTGGCCTTGGACGCGTCGCCGAACAGGGCGATGGCCAGCGCGCGGCACAGGTCCACGTCCAGGCCGATCCAGCCGCCCTTGCTGTCGTTCACGGAAAAGCCCGCGACGCCCGTGGATACGCCGCAGTGGACAAAGCCCTTGCTTTTGACCGCGTCGAAGGTCGCGCCGGCATGGGCGGTCCAGGACGAGATGAACAAGGCGGTTCCTGCCGCAGCCAGTTTGAGTGCTTTCATGGTGTCTCCGCGCAGCGTTGCGCATGTTTATCGCTCAGCCGAAGGCTGAAGTGCGGCGCATAGTACCAGTGGGTCCGGGAGGGAGAATCGGGGAATTCCCCTTAAATCCGCAAGACGGAATTTGATGAGGAATAGAATCGGGCATGCGCGGCTCGTCGCGCCGCGCTTGCCCGCGGCGGCCGGCGGGCCGAATACGCCAGACCGCACCCACGCCAGCCTATGAAACGACACGACGATCCCGCAGGGCCGGACGACCGCTCGAGGCGCCCCTTCGCCTTCGTCAAGGACCAGTTGCACGGCACCTGGACCGAGCTGACCCGGGTCAACGCCAGCGACCGCCCGTGGGAGATGCCCCTGGCCGCCGCGCTGTCGTCGGGCCTGCCGCTGATGGTGGGCGCGTATTTCGGGCGCATGGACTACGGGCTGATGTCCAGCCTGGGCGGCATGGTGTTCCTGAGCCTGCCCAACGCCTCGTTGCAGATCCGCATGATGATGCTGCTGGCCGCGTCGTTCGGCATGGTGGCCTGCTATGCGCTGGGCGCGCTGACGCAGTTCTGGCCCACTGCCACGATCGCGGCGCTGACGCTGATCGCGATGGTGGTGAACATGGTGTGCCGTTGCTACCGCCTGGGACCGCCGGGCAGCCTGTTCTTCATCATGGCCACGGCGATTGCCGCGTACACGCCCGGCACCGTCCACGACGTGCCGCTGCGCGTGGGCATGGTGGCGCTGGGCTGCCTGGTCGCCTGCCTGGTGGCCTTTGCGTATTCACTGCATATGACGCGCGTCGCGCCGCCGCCCGCGCCCATGGAACTGCCCAAGCCGACCTTCGATTTCGTGGTCTACGACTCGGTGATCATCGGCCTTTTCGTCGGTATCTCTTTGCTGGCGGCCGAACTGCTGCAGCTTCAACGGCCCTATTGGGTGCCGGTGAGCTGCCTGGCGATCATTCAGGGCGCCAGCCTGCGCGCGGCATGGAGCCGGCAGATGCACCGCATCCTGGGCACCGCGGTAGGACTGTGCGTGGCGTGGGCGCTGCTCAGCCTGCCGCTCAACGTCTGGACGTTGAGCCTGGTGATGATGGCGCTGTCCTTCGGCATCGAGACGCTGGTGGTGCGGCACTACGCCAGCGCAGTTGTGCTGATCACGCCCTTGACCATCTTCCTGGCCGAGGCGCCGCATCTGGGGCAGGGCTATCCCATCGACGTCATCGAGGCACGCTTTGTGGACACGGTGCTCGGCGCCTTCATCGGCGTGCTGGGCGCGGTGCTGCTGCACAACCAGCGCATCCGTCCCGTGCTGTCGCGATGGATGCGGGCGGTGCTGCCTCGCCGGGTGAATTGACGCCGCCGCGCCAACGCGGCAGCATGGGCTTTCCAAAACCCTGGAGGCACTTATGGATTGTTCTGTCGAAGGAAAGGTCGCGTTCGCCGACGGCCAGTCGTATCACTTCGCGACCGTGGACGCGGCGCTCGCATTCGCGGAATGCGTCAAAAGCACCCAGAATCCCGCGCAGTGCGCCGCCACGCACGGCAGCACCAGTCAGGTCAAGCTTGAAGACGTGGCCGCGCAGGAAGACGCCGAGCGGCGCGAGCAGGATCCGGGGGCGGGTGTGTGAATCGCGTGGCGCGGGGAATGACACCGCGCCATCGCTCAGGGATCAGTCCGCCGTCCCGTCAGTCCCTTCGCCCGCCAGATACGCCTGCACCAATGTGATGATCCGTTCCGCGGTAGGCGACAAGCTGCGGCGGGCGCGATGGATGACGCTGTAGGTCAGCGGGCCGGAGGCCGGATAGGGCAGGGGCAACGGCACGAGCGCCCCTTGCGCCAGCTCGGCGACGATGGCCTCGCGCGTGCAGAACAGCACCACGTCGCTCCCCACGGCCACGTCGCGCAGCGCGCTGACGCTATCGCACTCGAAGGCAATCGGCAGTTCATCCACGCCGGCCACTTGATATAGCTTTGCCAGATACTCTCGCGCGCGTTGCGGCAGGTCGGTGGCAGCCAGCCGATATTGCGCCAACGCGGCACGTAACTTTGGCTTTCGGACCGATTGCAGCGGATGCCCGGCCCGCACGAAAAGGCCGCCGTGCTGCGGTGGCAGCGCACGCACGATGAAGTCCGCCGGCGGCGGCAGGCTGTGCGTCACCGCCACGGCAAAGTCCAGCTTGTCCTGCAACAGCTTGTCCAACAGCCGCTGCCAGCTTTCGATCTCTACATGCACGCTCAGGCCCGGGTGATCGCGTGCCAGGCGGACCAGCAGCGGCGACAGAAACCCCGCCGCCGGAAAGGCCCCGACCCCGAAGCTGACGCGTCCCGTGTCGTGGCCCCTCATCAATTCGGCCTCGCGCCGAAGGGCGAGAACATCGCCCAGGATGCGGCGCGAACGATCGAGCACCATTTTTCCTGCCTGCGTCGGCGTCACGCCGATCGACGCGCGATCCACCAGCACCAGGCCCAGCGTCTCTTCAAGGGACTGGATGCTGCGCGTCAGCGCCGACTGCGTCAGATGCAGCCGCTGGGCCGCCCGAGAGAAGTGCCGCTCTTCGGCGAGGACGGAAAAGTGCTGGAGCGAACGTATCGTCAGGCCCATGTGTTTTTCTCATCGGAACTGCGCCAAATATGCAATTGATTCGCGTCAGTTGCAAGACTAAAACAGCTTGACCACGGGCCGGCAGCAAATGTTGCAAGCACCCGGGAAAACACCATACAGAGCGATGCGCGGCCCCGCGACACGCCAACCTCGCAGGAGGAGACAACATGAACCGCAAGCCGATATTCCATCTGGCGGGCTGGAGCGCAGCCGCTGCGCTGAGCATGCTGGCCTGTACGGCGGCCGTCGCGGCGCCATCCCCGCAACCCGACGCCTGGCCTGCCTCGGGCAAGCCGATACGCATGGTCGTGCCGTTTCCGGCGGGGTCGGGCTCGGATTCGCTGGCGCGCATGCTGGCGGCCAAGGTGTCGCAGCAGACCGGCGCCTCCGTCATCATCGACAACAAGCCGGGCGCGGGCACGATGATCGGCGCGCAGGACGTGGCGCGCGCCAAGCCGGACGGCTATACGCTGCTGTACACCATCGTCGTCACGCACACGCAAAATCCGCATCTGTACAAAAAGCTGCCGTACGACCCGGTCAAGGACTTCACGCCGGTCCTGCAGGCGGTCAGGTCGGCAACCGTGCTGGTTGCCAACAACAACGCGCCGTTCTCCACAACCGCCGAGCTGATTGCCTACGCCAAGGCAAATCCCGGAAAGCTCAACTACGCCTCGTACAGCGCCGGGTCGACATCCCACTTGAATGGCGAGATTCTCAAGATGAAAACGGGCACCGACATCGTCCACGTGCCCTACAAGGGCACCGCCGACGCCAGCCGCGCGCTGTTGGCGGGCGATGTGCAGGTCTACTTCGACGGCACCGCCACCGCGGTCGAGAACGCCCGCGCGGGCAAGGTCAAGCTGCTGGGCCCGGCGACGGACCGGCGCCTGAGCGTGCTGCCTGAATTGCCGACGCTGGAGGAACAGGGGATCGAGGGTCTGAACATCGTGGGCTGGCAAGGCATCTTCGGTCCGGGCGACATGCCGCCCGCACTGGCCGAACGCGTGGCCCAGGTGTTCCGCGCCGCGCTGGAAACCCCTGAAATCACCCAGACCATCCTGTCGCAAGGCAATGAGGTCAGCGGCGCCGGGCCGAAGGAATTCTCGGCCATCGTGCAGCGCGACAGCGCGCGGTGGGGCGACGTGATCCGCCGGATCGGGCTGGTATTGGAATAAGGCTGACGGGCCCCCGGGCCCCAGGAGACAACAATGCACGATGTAGTGATACGCGGCGGCACGCTGGTGGACGGTTCAGGCGCCAGCGCCCGGGTGGGCGACCTTGCCATCGACGGCGGCCGGATCGTACAGGCCGGCGGCAAGGCAGGCGCCGCGCGGCGAGAGATCGACGCGGCGGGCGCGCTGGTGACGCCGGGCTGGGTCGACATCCACACCCATTACGACGGCCAGGCGACGTGGGACCCCTACCTCAGCCCGTCGACATGGCATGGCGTCACCACCGCCATCATGGGCAACTGCGGCGTGGGCTTTGCGCCGGTCAAGCCCGACAGGCGCGAATGGCTGATCAAGGTGATGGAGGGCGTCGAGGACATTCCGGGCTCGGTGCTGTCGGAAGGCATCGAATGGGACTGGGAAACCTTTCCCGAGTATCTGGATGCGCTGGATCGGCGGCCCAAGGCGCTGGATATCGGGGCGCAGATTCCGCACAGCGCGGTGCGCGCGTACGTGATGGGCGACCGCGCCATTCATCACGACGAGGCCTCGCCCGCCGACCTGCTGGCCATGCGCGAGGTCGTGCGCGCCGCCTTGCAGGCGGGGGCGGTCGGCTTTTCGACGTCGCGGACGTTCCTGCACAAGTACGACGAGCGCAAATACCCGCCGGGCACGTTCGCCACCGGCGAAGAGATCAGCGCGCTGGGCTCCGTCATGGGCGAAGTCGGCCACGGCGTGTTCCAGATGACGGCCAACCATCCCGCGATGGAGGGCGAGATTCCCTGGCTGGAACAGCTTGCCCGCCACAATCGTCTGCCGGTGCTGTTCAACCTTCAGCAGACCGACGGCGCGCCTGACGTCTGGAAGCAGATCGTGCGCACGCTGGACAAGGCGCGCGATGAAGGCGTGCCGCTCATGGCCGGCATCAGCGGCCGGCCGCTGGGCATCCTGTTCTCCTGGCAAAGCTCGTTGCATCCCTTCATTGCCCATCCGACCTATCAGGCGCTGCACGCGCTGCCCCTGCCAGAAAAGCTCGCGCAACTGCGCGATCCGCAGGTCCGCCAGAAAATCATGAGCGAGCAGCGCGGCCTGCTGGACCGCCGGGCCGAGACCTTGTTCAGCAGCTTTCACAAGATCTACCGGCTGGGCCAGAACCCCGACTACGAGCCGCTGCCGGAAGACAGCGTGGCGGCCATGGCGGCGCGCACCGGGCGCCCGCCGTTGGAACTGGTGTATGACCTGATGCTGGAGAACGAGGGCCGGGCGATTCTCTACTATCCGTCCTTCAACTACTCATACGAAAACCTCGATCACCTGCACCAGTTGATGCAGCACGCCAACACGGTGAACAGCCTGTCCGATGGCGGTGCACATTGCGGCTACATCTGCGATGTCAGCATGCCGACCTTCATGCTCAGCCACTGGACGCGAGACCGTCGCCGAGGCCCGCTCCTGCCGCTTGAACACGTGGTGCGCCGGCAGACCCGCGATACCGCGCTGGTGTATGGCTTGCATGATCGCGGGCTGTTGCAGCCGGGATACAAGGCCGACATCAACGTCATCGACCCGGATGCGCTGAAGGTGCATTGCCCGGAAATGGTGTTCGACCTGCCGGGAGGCGGGCGCAGGCTGGTGCAGCGTGCCGATGGCTATGCGGCCACGCTGGTCAACGGCCTGCCGATCTTCGAGCGCGGCGAGGCAACGGGAGAGCTGCCGGGCAAGTTGTTGCGGGGGGGCGGACCGCAACCGGGATGAGCATTGGGGCGTTCCTGTCAGACCCCGGAAGGCGGCGCCTTTTTGGTCCTTCTGCCCAGCACCTTCACCCCCGCTGGCACCGGCTTGTCGTGGATGACGTCCCGGATGTACTGCAGGAACAGTTCCGAACTTGCCGACAGCGACCGCAAGCGTCGCGTGATCAGACAGACCTCGCGCGACAACCGGGGCGAACTCAGTTCCCGGAACACGAACGGCCCCGGCTCGCTCCCTAGCGTCTGCGACGGCGCGATGGAGCTGGCCGCAAGCGCCGGCAGGATCGAATATCGCCCGCCGCCACGCAGCACGGCGTGCAGCGACGACGTGCGCGACACCTCATCGTGCTGCTGCTCGAAGAACCCCGGCTTGCCGGCGTGTGCGCGCAGGAACGCGCCGATGCCGGTGTCTTGGGTAAACCCCACGTATTGCGCCGGGTCCAGGTCGGCCCACTTCAAGGGCTTTGCGCCTTGCGCGTACGGATACGACGCGGCGCAGATTACGCCGTAGCGGTCCTCGAACAGCGGCGTATAAACCAACTCTTCCAAACCATGATGCGAGGTCGAAATCGCAAAGTCGATGTCGCCGTTGGCGATCATCTTCTCGACCAGTTCCGAGCCGGCGTCGTGCAGTGAAAACGTGATCTTGGGATAGGCCTGGCGAAAGGCCGCGATGGCGTCGCCCAGAAAGTAGTTGGTGACCGATGCCACCACCGCGATCCGCACGTGTCCCTGGCGGCCCTGCGACAACGCCTCCAGGTCGCTCAGCGCGCCGTCGAACTGGCTGAGGATGCGCTCGGCCTCCGCCTTGAAGCGGGCGGCCTCCGGCGTCATCGCCACGCGCCGCGTACTGCGGTCGAACAGTTTGACGCCCACGGCGTCTTCGAATTGCTGGATGGTCGCGGTCAGCGAAGACTGCGTCAGAAAGAGCTGCGACGCCGCCACGGTGAACGAGCCGGTGTTGGCCACCGCCACGAAACTGCGGAAGTGCCGCAGGGTGATGCTGCGCTTGGTCGACATGCTTCGCCACCGCTCTATATATTGGCAAAAACGAATAATAAGTAAAAACCAACAATTTGTAGTGAAGAAAAGCGCGCTCTAGAATTTTCTTCGACTCGGCGTCCCGTGCCGCCGTCATCGCGTGCAAGAGGGAGCAATCCGAGATGAGCAGTGCAGATGTATCGCAGACCGCATCATGGTTTTCGCGCGTGGGCTGCCGCCCATGACCACACCACAACAACCGCTGCGGATCCTCATGTCCGAACCGACGCTAAGCCGCATCGGCAGCGAGATCGCGCAGGCGTTGGATGGACGCGCGTTCGAACCCGTCATCGCGGCGCGGACGCAGGGCAACGCGCCCGCCGGTGTCGACGTCGCTTTCATCTCGCGCGATGTGACCGGCCTGTCGACCAAGCATCGCGTCCTGGAACCGCTTGAAGCCTTCTACGTCTCGCTGCGTCAATCGCCGAAGCTGGCCTGGGTGCACGTGCACTCGGCGGGCGCGGACCGGCCGATCTTTGGCGAACTGAAGTCCCGCGGCGTGCGTGTCACCACCTCGTCCGGCGCCAACGCGCAGGTGGTGGCGCAGACCGCGCTGGCCGGGATTCTGGCGCTGGCGCGCGAGTTTCCGCGCTTGTTCGACGCCCAGCGTGCCCAAACCTGGACGCCGCTGATCGGTGACCGGATGCCGCGCGATCTGCCTGGGCAGACCGCGGTGATCGTGGGATGGGGCCCGATCGGCCGCGCGCTGGGCGGGTATCTGCGGATGCTGGGACTGAACGTCATCGCCGTGCGCAGCGCGGCCGCGCCGCCCGCGGACGGCGTGGAGACCTACGCCTTTGAAGACCTGCCGCACATTGCGGGCCGTGCCGACTGGCTGGTGCTGGCGTGCCCCTTGAGCGACCGTACGCGCGGCCTGGTGAACGCCCGCGTGCTGGCCGCCATGGCGCCGCACGCCCGGCTCATCAACGTCGCGCGGGGCGAAGTCGTTGCCGAAGCCGACCTGATCGAGGCACTGCGCGCCCACGCGCTGGCTGGCGCCTTTCTGGATGTCTTCGAACACGAGCCGCTGGACGCCGCATCGCCGCTCTGGACGCTGCCAAACGTGATCGCCACGCCGCATTCGGCTGGGCACTCCGACGGCAACGAGGCGCGCGTGGACCGCATCTTCCTTGATTACCTGCGCGACTGGCGGCAATGATTCCGCCCGCGATGCCCGCGACCCTTTCAGGACCCTTCATGATCCAGACCGCCGCGCGCATCCCGCGCGGACCGTCTACGCGGCCGCCACGCAATACGGGCAATCGGTCGCGCACGCTTGTCCGTTGGCAGGTTTGCCAAGATCCGGCTTTCCTGGCGCCTGCCCCGCAGGCGCAGTGCCGCCGCCATGAAAGCACTCATGCGCCAGCCACTGGCTCAGCCGCTCGTAGCTTTCCATGTTGCTGCGCCAGTTCGGCGCGCAAAGATAATAGCCAAGCGGGCTTTCAAAGGTGCGGTCGAATATGTCGACCAGCTGCCCCGTGGCCAATTCCTTTTCGATCAGGCAGTGCGGCATCAGCGCCACGCCAAAGCCGGACGACGCGGCCTGGATAATCATTGAAAACAGATTGAAGCCGGGGCCAAAACGGGCGCGGTCATAATCGCCCAGGTACGTCGAAAACCAGTATTCCCAGGACAGCGGAATCTCGATGTGCTGCAGCAGCGTGCACTGCTTGATGTCTTCCAGGCTGCTGATCGGATGCTGATCCAGGTATTCCCGCGAGCACACCAGGCGGGTTTCGCGGCCCGTCAGATACTTGGCGGCGCCGTCGTGCCAGTCGCCATAGCCGTACTGGATGGAGGCATCGAAATCCAGCTCGGTGCTCTTGTAATCCGCGACGCTGTAACGCACGAAATTGATGGAGATGTCCGGATTGACCTCGCGGAACGTCTTCAGACGCGGAAACAGCCATTGCGCCGCAAACGTGGGGGCGGCCGAGACATTCAGGGATTTTGCCGACTGCTGCGTCGCCATGACCTGCGACGTGGCGCTTTCCAGCGTATGCAACGCCGGCCGGATCAGGCTGAGGTAGGTGGCGCCCATGCGCGTGAGCTGCAACCCGTTCGTGCCCCGAATGAACAGCGCGTGGCCAAGGTAGCTTTCCAGCGTGGCGATATGCCGGCTGATGGCGCTTTGCGTGACGAACAGTTCCTTGCCCGCCTTCGAGAAAGACAGATGCCGAGCGGCCGCGGAAAACGCGTTCAATTCGGACAGGGTGGGGCAGCGGCGTCTCATAGGGGGGTATGAGTAAAGCTCATAAGGCTCTTCAAATTTGTGTCGAACGCATAGGGGGAGACCCGGTATCGGACCCCGGAATTGTACCGGTAGAGTTCGGCATGCCGCGATTTCCCGGCGTTTTGAACTGTTTACGTGGTTGATTTATGAATCCGGTTGTCATCAAGAATTGCAGGATCCTCAATACCCGAACCTTGGCCCTCGAAGCCGCTTCGACCGTGCTGGTCGAGGACGGGGTCATCACCCGCATCGCCGCCGACGCAACGGCGCCGGCGGATGCGCAGGTGGTGGACGCCAAGGGCATGACCTTGATGCCCGGCATGATCGACTGCCACGTGCACGTGGTGGCGTCGTCGTTCAACCTGGGCCGCGTCGCGGCCCTGCCCAATGCGCTGGCGCTGCTGCGCGCGCTGCCCATCATGCAGGGCATGCTTGACCGCGGCTTCACCTCGGTGCGCGACGCCGGCGGCGCCGATTGGGCGCTGGCGCAGGCCGTGCTGGACGGCACCATCGACGGCCCGCGTCTCTTCTGCTCGGGCAAGGCCCTGTCGCAGACTGGCGGCCATGGCGACTTCCGCCAGCGCAACGACGAACTGGATCCTTGCCCATGCTCGGTCAAGATCGGCAACATCGGCCGCGTGGTCGACGGCGTCGACAACTGCCGCCTGGCCGTGCGCGAGGAAATCCTCAAGGGCGCCACGCAGATCAAGGTCATGGCGTCCGGCGGCGTGGCATCGCCCAACGATCCCATCCAGAACCTGGGCTTCTCCGAAGCCGAGCTGATCGCCATTGTGGAAGAGGCCAGCAACGCCAACACCTACGTGATGGCCCACGCCTACACCCCGCGCGCCATCACGCGTGCCGTGCGCTGCGGCGTGCGCACCATCGAGCACGGCAACCTCGTCGACCGTGAGGCCGCCGAGGTCATGAAGGAACACGGCGCCTACATGGTGCCCACGCTGATCACCTACGAAGGTCTGGCCAACGACGGCGAGCGCTACGGCTTGCCGCTGGACTCGGTCAAGAAGATCGCCACCGTGCGCACGCAGGGCCTGACCGCGCTGGAGATCCTGGACGACGTCGGCGTAAAGATGGGCTACGGCAGCGACCTGCTGGGCGAAACCCACTACATGCAGTCCGACGAACTGGTGCTGCGCAGCCGCGTGCTGGGCAACGCCAAGGTCATCCAGCAAGCCACGCTGATCGGCGCCGAGATCCTGAACCAGGAAGGCCTGCTGGGCGAAGTGTGCGAAGGCGCCTACGCCGATCTGCTGCTGATCGACGGCAATCCGCTGGACGACATCGAACTGCTGACCAAGCCGGATTCGATCAAGCTCATCATGAACCGCGGCCTGCTGCACAAGAACGCCTGCTGACGTTCGACCGCTTCGTTCCCCTCTTCTTTACTCCGGAATTTCCCCCATCATGTTTTCCGTATCCGACCGCCTGGAGCGGTTGCCCTTCAGCAGCTTTCATTTCCGGCTGCTGATGATCGGCGGCCTCGGCCTGGCCTTTGAAGCTTTGGACGCTGGCATCATCGCCTTCATCATTCCCTCGCTGCGCACGCAGTGGGGCCTGACCACCGGCCAGATCGGCTGGATCGCCAGCAGCACCTATGTCGGCTTCCTGGTCGGGGCGCTGTTTTCCGGCATCCTGGGCGACCGCTACGGCCGCAAGAAGATCATGATGTGGGCGCTGCTGCTGTTCTGCGTCGCCACGTTCTTCAACGCCTTTGCCCGCAACTATCACGAGTTCTACATCCTGCGCATGATTGCCGGCATCGGCATGGGCGCTGAAGGCGCCATCATCGCGCCGTACCTGGCCGAATTCGTCAGCAGCAAGTATCGCGGCCGCTTCACCGGCGCGCTGGCCGGCTTCTTCTCGTTCGGCTTCGTGATGTCCGCGTTGCTCGGCTATTTCATCGTGCCGATGAGCGACGACGGCTGGCGCTGGATCATGATCATCGCTTCTGTTCCCGTCGTGTTCCTGTTGTGGTGGCGCAAGTCGCTGTTTGAATCGCCGCGCTGGCTTGAACACACCGGCCAGACCGCGGAAGCCAACCGCATCTGCGAAGCCATCGAAGCCGAAGTCCTGAAGAGCACCGGCCGCCCGCTGCCCACGCCCGTTGCTACGCGCAAGGCCACTGCCACCGCCGCGCCGCAGCAGACCGCGATGGCCAAGCTGGCGCAGCTGTTCTCGAAGGAATACCTGGGCACGACCGTGCTGGTGTGGGTGTTCTGGATCACCGTGCTGTTCTGCTACTACGCCTTCCTGGTGTGGATTCCCAGCTTGCTGGTCGAGCGCGGCTTCACCATCACCAAGAGCTTCTCGTACACCATCCTGATCTACCTGTCGCAGATCCCCGGCTACTTCTCGGCCGCGTACTTCAACGACAAGATCGGCCGCAAATACACCATCCTGGCCTACATGCTGCTGTCGTGCCTGTCCGCCCTGGGCCTGGCGCTGGCCAGCGGCGAGCAACAGATCATCATGCTGAGCATGCTGCTGTCCTTCGGCATGAATGGCGTGATCGCCGGCCAGTACACGTACACCGCCGAAATCTATCCCACGTCCATCCGAGCCACCGGCATGGGCGCGGCCTCGGCCTTTGCCCGCATCGGGTCCATCGCATCGCCGACCATCGTCGGCGTCGCGTACCCGGTCCTGGGCTTTGCCGGCGTATTCGCGATGATGACCGCCATCCTGCTGGTCGGCGGCCTGGGCATCCTGTTCTACGGCAAGAACACGCGTGGCGTCGTGCTTGAGGAGATCAACGCATGACGAAGGGCTCCGCATTCCGGCCGCTGGCCGGGCACGCGCGCGATCTGGCGCTGGCAGCGGACCGGCAGGCGCAGTGGAGCGTGATCTCCAACCTGCTGCACGCCTGCTTTGGTCACAAGCTGTTCACTGCGTTGCTGTACCTGCAGGACCACCGGCTGATGAAGCGTCTGCATACGTCGGACGAGAGCATCAGCCCGCTGGGCGGCTTCAAGGCCACTGGCAACGGTCCGTGGTCCCGACTGGTGCTGGAAGAAGGGCGCCTGTATGTCGCCAGCAACGAAGACGACGTGCGTACCGTTTTCTCCGAGGCCCCGATGCTGATCGAGCGCGGGCTGCAGTCAGCCTTCAACATTCCGGTGCGGCACGCGGGGCGGGTGATCGGCTCGCTGAACATGCTGGCCGCGCGTCACGCTTATGACGATATCGATCCGGATCTGGCGGCGGTGGTGGCTGGGTTGTGCGCGCCCGTGTTCATCGAAGCGATGCAGGACGCGGCGTCTGCGGCGGCCAATGTGGACCGCTCCGTGCTGGACAGCGTGTGAGACACGTTATTTGAGTATCCGTCCCGGTGCGGGACTGGGTTTGCGGGCCGCTTTTCGAAGCGGCCCTTTTTTCGTCCGGACACCGGGACGGCCCCGGTTTTGCACATTGTTTCGGGAACTGGTCTGAATTGTTGCGTGTTACCGCGTTTTTGCAAGAGGGGGAGCGAGCTTTAGAAGTCTTTCGATGTGCGAGCTTGCGGGGCGTCAAGAGAATGGTTGCTTTTTTTCGTGGCGGTTCTGCGGCGCTGCAATTGGCCGGCATCTGGCTTTTCGCATCTCCGAAGCCGCGCACGGGTTACGGAGCTTGCAATGCACTTCCCCCTTTCCCCGGTTGTCGCGGCGATTCTCGCCGCCACGATCCCGGCCTTTCCCTTGATGGTGTTGGCGGCGCCGATATCTCCGATCCTCCTCGATGACCCAGAAGGCAACGTGACAGTGGTGGTGGTCCCCGGGTCGAGCATTACGGTCAGCACGGGAGATGCAATTCGTGTCAACCACGGCAATAGCGTGTCCGGCGCTGGTTTTACGCTGACCACCGAAGGAGACGGCCGGGGCGCGCATGCCTACGGCGGCGGCAAGATCAGGATGGCGAGCAGCACGATCCAGACGCAAGCCGGCGCTGCATTGTCTGCGTCCCTGGAAGATAGCGCTATCCACGCCGACATCTCCCTCCTATCCTCAGAGGCAACGACCGTGCTTGCGACCGATGCGGGCCGCATCGAACTGCTTGGCGGAGCCGTGTCGGGATCGGGCGGTTTCCTGGGGACAGTCCGGGCTTCCGATGGGGGTGTCATCACGGCAAGTGACCTGGAGATCAAGAGCATTGATCTCAATGGCGTCAACAGCTATGGCGTGCGCGTCCAGTCAGGCGGGCGCGTCGAACTGTCCAACGTCATTGTGTCCAGCGTGGATGACATGGGCGCGGCGACCGGGGCGGACCTTTCGGTGCAAGAAGGCACGCTGTTGCTGACCGATAGCCAGGTCAAGGCAGGAAGCACGGAAAACGCCACGGCGGCAACCATGCATATCTCGCAAAACGCCATCGTCACCATTCAAGGAAGCACCATTGAAGGCCAGATATCCGTTATCGACGGTTCCAGCCTGACCGTGACGGATACGGTGGTTGCTGGTCCGCATTCGGTGAGCTTCGGCGTGCTCTTGTATAACGAGACGACGCAAACCGGTGTGTCTTCGGCGTCTTTGACGAACGTGACGATCGGCAGCGAAGCCGTCGCGTTCAACGAGGGCGTCACGGTGATGAACAACCATGTGATGACCGGAAAGAACCTGGACATCCGTGCGGACTTGTATGCGATCCGAAGCCGCAATGGGGCGGTACAGATTGAAGGCGGGACCTTACGCGGAAGACGCGCCGGCCTGTATGCACACTCGATCGATGACACGGCGACGACAACGATCGACGCCGTGGGAACGCATATCCTGGCCGAAGCCATGAATGCGGTAGGCGTGAGTGCCAACCATCGCGGCACGCAAGTGACATTGGACGGGGTTACCGTGGACGTGTCCGGCAGCGCGGGCGCAGCGCTTCGGGCAACCGACGAGGCACGCATCGACGCTGTCAATTCGCAGTTGAACGGGCAATCCACAGGCTCGATCGGCGTGCAGATGCTTGGAAACATCGGCGCCGGCGACACGACGGTTTCGCTGAGCGACACGCAAGTCATCATGACGGGCCAGAACGCAAACGGCGTGCAGAGCGTGCGCTACGAGCCGCAGGGCGCCAACTCGCTCGTATTGTCGAACGGCAGCAACCTCCAGACCCACGATGGTGTGGGGTTTCTCGTCAGGGGTGGAGACCACGACATCACCGTTCAGAACGCCACCGTGGTGGCCCGAGCCGGCGGCGACGAAGCCAGCGGCATCCTGCTTAGAACGCAGGCGACCCCCAGCGCGGGAATCGTCCCCGGGCAACCGTACCAGACGCAACGCGTCACCCTGAACGCCACAGGCGCGCTCATGACGGGCGACGTGTTGACCTCCGACAGCGGCCGCGTCGATATTGACCTGGCCAGCGGCAGTGAGTGGACCGGCGCGGTGCGCGCGGGGCAGGGTTCGGTGGACAGCGTCAAGTTAGACGCCAGCAGCGTTTGGAACATGCGCGGCGATTCGGCCGTCAAGACCCTGACCAACGCGGGTGTCGTGCAGTTCGTGTCTCCCGGTGCGCAATCTGGATTCAAGACGCTGACCGTGTCCGACTACATCGGCGGCGGCACCTTGGTCATGAATACCCACCTGGGCGACGACACGTCCCTGACCGACCGGCTCGTCGTGGACGGCGGCGCGGTCACGGGCACCACCGGGCTGCGTGTCTTGAATGCAGGCGGCGCAGGCGCGTTGACCACGCAAGGCATCCGGCTCGTGCAAGCCACCAACGGGGCCACCATTTCAGGCAATGCTTTTTATCTGGACGCGGACTCGACTGGCTATCGGCCTTCAACCATTAGCCTGGCGCTCAATGGCTACGACTATTTCCTGGTTCAGGGCGGCACGGGCGGCGTGGCGTCCGATTGGTATCTGACGTCAACGACGCCGCCGGAAGAAGGCGGCGCCACGGACCCGGGCGGTCAGACGCCGCCCGGAAGTGGCGTTGAGACACCTCCTGGTGGCGGCATCGAAACGCCGCCGGGCAGTGGCACCGAAACGCCTCCTGGCGGCGGCATTGAAACGCCTCCTGGCGGCGGCACTGAAACTCCGCCGGGCAGCGGCACTGAAACGCCGCCTGGCAGTGGCACCGAAACGCCGCCTGGCAGTGGGGGGACGACACCTCCCGGTAGTGGCGGCGGCGCCACCGGTCCTGCCCCGGGCACGCTGCAGAACGTCTCCCCGGAAAGCGGCGCGCACATCGGCAACCAGTTCGCAGCCACCCGCATGTTCGTACATCGCCTGGCGGATCGTAGCGTGGCGCAAACGTCGGCCGGCCAGTCTGCACCCGCCAGTGCGGCATCCCGGCAGTTGTGGGCACGTACCGAGGGCGCGCGCCATACCGGAATGGAACTTCAGCAAGGCCGGGTAAGCATCGATACCGACACCGCCATGCTGCAGTTGGGCGCCGACCTGTTGAGCACGCGCCTGGGTCAGCAAGGCGTCCTCAAGGCAGGCGTCATGGCCGGCGCGGGCGATGCACGCACGAACGCCACTTCCCAGCTCATCCACCCCGGTACCGGCATGGCGATGCGCGTTGACGCCCGCGGCAAGGTCACCGGGTATTCGGTGGGCGTCTATGCAACGGCTTACGCCGACGATGCCACCCGCCTGGGCGCGTACGCCGACTCGTGGTTGCAGTTCGGCCGCTACTCCAACGAAATCAATAGCGAACTGGGCTCGGCCCGTTACCGTTCAAACACCTGGACCGCATCGGTGGAAACCGGCTACGCCTTCAAGCCCTTCGCTGCGGATTCGGCATTGGGTTCGATGGTGGTGGTGCCGCAGGCACAACTGGCCTATACGCGTTACAACGCCCAGGACGCCGTCCTGCCCAGCATGACGCTGAAAAATTCGCCCGCCAGTTCGGTCACTTCGCGCGTGGGTGTCCGGGCGTACCCGCTTGGCAACGACGCCGCCACGTCGCCGGTGCGGCCTTACGTCGAGGCCAATTGGCTGCATAACTCGGGCAGCGCGAAAGCCAACGTGGGCGCCTCGACGTTCCAGGCAACGCCGATGCGCGACGCGGCGGAACTGCGAATCGGCGTGGCCGGAAATGTCCGCGAGTCGTGGCAGGTTGGCGGCGAGCTGTTCGGCCAGGCTGGAAACGGCGGTCAGCGGGGCTACGGCGGCATGCTGAACGTCGGGTATCGCTGGTAGCCTGCGCGCTGAAGGGCGGACTGCAATGCGGGCCGTTGATGGCCGCGGCGGTCTGCCCTTCATGGCGATGGCCGAGGCGATTCAAGCCACGCGCTTGTTGAGAATCACCAGAGACACGCCCGCCAGCACGAGCGCGGACGCGGCCACCAGCAAAACCGTCAGCGGTTCATTCAGAAACAGCGTCCCGCCCAACGCCGCCAGCACCGGGACACTGAGCTGCACGGTGGCGGCGCGCGTCACGTTCAACCGTTTCAGCGCGGCGTACCAGAGGATGTACCCCAGGCCCGACGTCAACGCGCCAGACGCCACGGCATAGGCGGCGCCGGCGGCGTCGAGCCGAACGTGCGACATGACGAACTGCGCAAGCAACAACGCCAGCGCAACCGGCGCGGCGCGGATGAAATTCCCGGCGGTTGCCGCCACCGGATTCCTTGCGCCCCGGCCCAGCAGCGAATAAATGCTCCACGCCACGCCGGACAGGATCATCAGGAATCCGTAGAACACGGGTGGCGCGTCCGTACCGGGCAGCATCAACGCGACAAGCCCGGCAATCGCCAACGCCATGCCAACGCATTGCAGCGGCGCCAATCGTTCGCCAATCGCCAGGCCGTACAGGATCATGCTGATCTGGATCGCCCCAAACAGCAGCAGGGCGCCCGTGCCGGCGGGAATATGCGTGTACGCAAAGGAGAACGCCAGTGCATATGCCAGCAGCGCCAACGCACCCGCCCAGGACCCTTCCAGACGCTCGGACTGCCGTCGCAGTGCCAGCACCAGCCATAGCATCAGCGCACCCGACACAACGCGGATGACAACGAAGGTGGTGGGATCGATCGCCGTCTGTTTGAGCGCGAGGCGGCAAAGCAGGGAATTGCCGGCAAAGGCCAGCATGGCGGAAAGGGTGAGCGCGAAGAGGCGGAGGGTCATGGCGGGGGTCTTTGAATCACCACTGCGATCCGCGGCCTCTGCCGTCTACTGCACGGCCGAAGCGGTCTCGCGGAACCGCTGCACCAGCGGAGAGCCGTCTTCCGAACGATACGCCAGCAGCACCTGGCTTTGGGCGTCTGGCGTATCCAGTTCGCGATAGGCCACGCCGGGAATGCCCGTTTTCATGTAGGTGTCGGGGAGGATGGAAATGCCCATCCCCGCCGCGACCAGACCGATGATGGTTGCGCCTTCGCGCGCCTCCTGGCCGACTTGCGGGGCGAAGCCCGCCCGGTTGGCCAGTACGCTCACGTGGTCGAACAGGCCGCAGCCCAGTCCGCGCGGGAACAGGATGAAGGATTCGTCTGCCAGGTCCGTCATTGACAGCGGCGTGTCACGGCGCGCCAGCGGATGCGATTGCGGCAGGGCGGCCATCAGCCGGTCGGTCCACAGCGGCAGCGTCGCGATGTTGGGCGGCGGCACGAACAGGATGGATGGCCGCAGAAATCCCACGTCGATGTCTTTGGAAGCCAGCGCCCGCAATTGCTGGCCCGTCGACTGATGGCTCAAGTCCACGCCCACGCCGGGAAAGTCCGTGCGAAAGGCATGCACGATGCGGGGAAAGGCGTCGAACATCGGCACAGACGCCGTGAATGCCACGCGGATCTCGCCGGTTTCTCCCAGCGCCGACTGCCGCACGACCTCGCCGGCGCGTTCCAGGTGGGACAGCGCGCGGCGCGCCTGGTCCAAGAACAGCGCGCCCGCCTGCGTCAGTTCCACGCTGCGGCTCGTGCGGGTCAGGAGCGGCGCCCCGAGTTCTTCTTCCAGCGCCTTGATCTGCAGGCTGAGGGGCGGCTGGCTGACGTGCAACCGGCGCGCGGCCCGGCTGAAGCTCAGTTCCTCGGCGACGGCGACGAAGTAACGCAGTTGGCGGAAATCCATATTGATTTGGAAAGCAAATAGATGATCTTGAAAAACGGTATTGGACGATATGAGTGTACGCCGCGCATCATTCGGGCATACCAACACGTATAACGACACAGGAGACAACCATGAAGGCTTTCAAGCCCTCCCGGTCCCGCCGCACGTTTGCCGCCGCCGCAGGCGTGGGCGCACTGATCGCCGCCATGCTGGCGCCGCTGCCGGCTGCCGCGCAGGCCAATTTCCCCGACAAGCCGATCCGTATCGTGGTGCCGTATGCCGCCGGCGGCGGCGTGGACATCGTCACCCGCCTGGTCAGCCAGAAGATGGGTGATGCGCTGAAGCAGACGATCATCGTCGAAAACAAACCTGGCGCGGCCACCAATATCGGCATGGACACCGTGGCGCGCGCCCCGGCGGACGGCTACACGCTGCTGACCGCGTCGAATACGCTGGCCGCCAACGGTGCGCTGTTCTCCAAGCTGACCTTCGATCCCGCGCACGACTTCACCCCCGTGGGCGCCATCGGTTACGCGCCGCTGGCCGTGGTGGTGCCGGTCGAGTCGTCGTTCAAGACCTTGAAGGACCTGACGGACTATGGCCGCGCGCATCCCGACAAGCTGACCTACGCGTCGGCCGGCAACGGCAGCTCCGGCCATCTGGCCAGCGAACTGCTCAAGCGCGAGAGCGGTATGAAGGCGCTGCATGTGCCGTACAAAGGCGGTTCACCCGCGGTCACCGACCTGTTGGGGCAGCGGATTTCCTTCATGTCCATCAACCCGCTGGAAGTCGTCTCGCACGTGAAGGCGGGCAAGCTGCGCGCATTGGCCGTGCTGGACGACGAGCCGGCAAGCATGCTGCCCGAGGTGCCCACGGTGGTGTCGCAAGGCCTGCCGGGCGCGATGGCCACGGTGTGGTGGGGCTTGATCGGCCCCAAGGATTTGCCGCCCGAGGTCACGGCAAAGCTGAATGCCGCGCTGCAATCCGCATTGAAGGACCCCGCCGTAAAGCAGCGCTTCGGCGAAATGGGCGCGGTCGTCACGCCCGGTACGGACAAGCAGTTCGGCCAATTCGTGGCAGCGGAGACCACCAAGTGGACCAAGGTCATCAAGGACGCGGGCATCAAGGCTGATTGACCGCGCTCGCGCTGGTACGGGTCCGCAGGGCGGGTCCGGCCGGCAACCATGCATAGAGGAACTGAAATGGAACGGCAAAAGAACGGGCTGGTGGTCAGCGCGCACTCCGCGGACTTCGTCTGGCGCGCGGGCGGCGCCATCGCCCTGTACGCCAAACGCGGCTGGAAAATGACCGTGGTCTGCCTGTCGTTCGGCGAACGCGGCGAATCCGCCAAGCTGTGGAAGCAGCCGGGCATGACGCTGGAACGCGTCAAGGCCGACCGCCGCGACGAAGCGCGTCTGGCGGCCGACATCCTGGGCGCGGACATCCGGTTCATGGACTGCGGCGACTATCCGCTGCGCGTCTCGGACGAGGCGCTTTTTGAACTGGTGGATGTGTACCGCGAACTGCAGCCGGAATTCGTGCTGACGCATTCGCAGAAAGACCCCTACAACTTCGACCATCCGCTTGCCACGCACGTCGCACAAGAGGCTCGCGTGATTGCGCAGGCGCACGGGCACCATCCCGAGCAGGCGGTGCTGGGCGCGCCGCCCGTGTTTCTGTTCGAGCCGCACCAGCCCGAGCAGTGCGAGTGGAAGCCCGAAGTGCTGTTCGATATCTCCGAAGTCTGGGACCAGAAGCGCCGGGCCTTCGAAACCATGGCCGCGCAGGAGCACCTGTGGGAGTACTACACCCGCGTCGCCTTGCAGCGCGGCGTGCAGGCATCGCGCAACTCGAACCTGAAGATCAAGTACGCCGAAGGCTATCAGCGCGTGTTCCCGCAAGTCACCGGGGAGCTTGCATGAGCATTGCCGTCAGGAACATCGACCGCGGCGACAGCAGGGTCATCGCACGCCTGGCGTCGGCAGGCGTGGCCACCGCACACGAGGCGCAGCATCGCACCGGCCTGCTGCAACCCTACCTGCGGCCCGTGTACGCAGGCGCATCCATCGCAGGCAGCGCCGTGACGGTGTTGGCGCAGCCGGGCGACAACTGGATGCTGCACGTTGCGATCGAACTCTGCCGGCCGGGCGATATCGTCGTCGTGGCCTGCGCGTCGTCGAGCGAGGACGGCATGTTCGGAGAACTGCTTGCCACCTCGATGCGCGCACGCGGCGTACAGGGGCTTGTCATCGACGCGGGCTGCCGTGATGTCGCGGCGCTGAAGGACATGCAGTTTCCCGTGTGGTCGAAGTGCATCTCTGCCAAGGGCACGGTCAAGGCGACGCCCGGGTCGGTGAACGTGCCGGTCGTGTGCGCGGGCGCGCTCGTTCAGCCCGGCGATGTCGTCATCGCCGACGACGACGGCGTGTGCATCGTGCCGCGCGAGCGTGCGGCGCAGGTTGCTGACGCCTGCGATGCGCGGCTGATTAACGAGACGGCCAAACGCAAGCGGTTGGCCGCCGGGGAACTGGGGCTGGATATCTATGGCATGCGGGAAAAGCTGGCCGCGGCGGGGCTGGTATACGTGGACCGCAATCCTGGAGCCTGAAACGCCGGCGCAGAAACTTAAGACGACCGCCTCAAGCGATGGATGAGGCCATCTGGATGACTCTTAGGGCCGCCGGCACAGATTCCACGATTGATGCGCCGATGCCACATCAAGATAACCCCCCATAGCGATAACTAATAAGAATGCTTATCATGCGCGTTTTACATAAAAGAACGCATGGGGTGGGGCTGTGGGTAAAGCATCGAAAGGCCGTCAAGGCAGGCAGAAGGGCGTCGCCCTGGCAGTGAAGCAGGCACTGGCGGGCAGCGCCGCGCTCTATGCCGCGTCGGTTTCCGCGCAGACGCAGGCCCCGGCTCCCGCCGGGATCACCGTCCTGCCCACCGTCACCGTGACCAGTGCCCCGATCGCCCTGGGCGAGGCGCCTGCGCCCATCGCCGGCGGCCTGATCGGCGGCGGCGCCCGCATGGGCATCCTGGGCAACACGTCCGTCATGGACACGCCGTTCAGCGTCACCAGCTATACCGCCCAGACCATCGAGAACGAGCAGGCGCGTTCCGTGGCCGACGTCGCCACTATGGATCCGTCCGTGCGCATGAGCAGCGCGCGTTCGAACATCAACGAAGACCTGACCATCCGCGGCTTCAATGTGCCGACTGCAGACTTCGCGTTCAACGGCATGTTCGGGCTGACGCCATATTGGCGCGCACCGGTCGAGACCCTGGAACGCGTGGAGATCATCAAGGGCCCGTCCGCGGCGCTATTCGGCATGACGCCGGGCGGCAGCGTGGGCGGCGTGGTCAACCTGGTGCCCAAGCGCGCGACCGATGAGCCCATCACCCGGCTCACGGGCTCAGTCATGTCGGACTCCGTCTTTGGCGTGCATGCCGACGTCGGCCGCCGTTTCGGCGAAGGCAACGCGTTCGGCATCCGCGTGAACGGGATGCTGCGCGACGGCGACACGCCGATCAAGGACCAGTCCACGCGCGAAGCGCTCGGCTCGGTTGCACTGGACTATCGCGGTGAAAGACTGCGGTCGTCCCTGGACCTGATCTGGCAGAAGGAACGCATCGACAATGTCGTGCGCCAGTTCCAGCTTGGCGACGACCTGACCTCGATTCCCGAGGCGCCCAGCAACAAGAATCCGTATCCCGGCCTGGGCTGGAGCGACGGCCGCAATACCGCTGGCGTCTTCAAGATCGAATACGACATCACGGACTACCTGACTGCCTATGCGGGCTACGGCCAGCGCAAGCTGGACTGGGACGCCTTTGCCGCCAACCCCGTGCTGCAGAATTCGCAGGGCGATTACTCATTTTTCGGCGGCTGGCAGCGGATGACGGTGGACAGCAAGTCCACCGAAGCCGGCCTGCGCAGCAATTTCAAGACCGGCCCCGTGAGCCACAAGGTCGCCTTCAGCTACACGCTGCTGGACCAGGACTCCGACCTGGGCTTCAACACCGGTTTCCCGCCCGGCAATTCCAACATCTACGCCGGCAACACCTTCGACACGCCGTCCATCTCGGGCGTCAGCAATCCGCTGAACCGTTACCAGAGCGTCAAGCTGACCAGCTATGCGCTGGCCGACACCCTGGGCTTCATGGACGACCGGCTGCAGTTGACGCTTGGCGTGCGCCGCCAGAACGTGCAGGGCCAGAACTACAACTTCACCAACGGCGAGCCCAGCGGCCCGCGCTACGACAAGAGCGCGACCACGCCGCTGGCCGGCGTCGTCTTCAAGGTGCGGCCGGACCTGTCCGTCTATGCCAGCTACGTCGAAGGCCTGTCCCAAGGCGACACCGCGCCGACCAGCGCGGCCATCACCAACCCGGGCGAGACGCTGTCGCCGTTCAAGTCCAAGCAGAAGGAAATCGGCGTCAAGTACAACCTGAACGACAACATGCTGGCCACTGTCGCCCTGTTTGAGCTGACGCGGCCCAGCTCCGGCATCTCTGGCAACACCTTCGGCGAGTTCGGCGAACAGCGCAACCGCGGCGTGGAAGCCAGCTTTGCCGGCGAAGTCACCAAGGGCGTGCGTCTGTTGGGCGGCATCAGCTATATCGACGCCGTCATCAACAAGGCCACCACGCCCGACCTTCAGGGCAACAAGGCCATCGGTGTGCCTGACTGGCAATTCAACCTGGGCGCCGAGTGGGATACGCCCTTCGTTCCCGGCTTGACGGTGTTGGGCCGCGTCATCTACACCGACAGAACGTATGCCAACGCCGACAACAGCCTGTCGGTGCCAAGCTGGACCCGCGTCGACGCCGGTGCCCGCTACGAAACCAAGATCAGCGGCACCCCCGTCACCTTCCGCTTCAACGTCGAGAACCTGTTCAACCGGAACTACTGGGGAACCGCCACCGCCGGTTATCTGTTCGTAGGCTCGCCGCGCACCTACACGTTCTCGACCAGCATCGCCTTCTAAGGAGGCAGATATGTCCACGCAAGCCTGGTCATGGATACACAAGTGGAGCAGTCTGATCTGCACGGTCTTCATGCTGCTGCTGTGTCTGACCGGGCTGCCCCTGATCTTTCACGAAGAGATCGAGCACCTGTCAGGCGTGGTCGAAGCGCCGCCCATGCCCGCCGGCACGCCCAACGCCAGCATGGACCAGATCGCCCAGACCGCGCTGGAACGGCGCCCGGGCGAAGTCATCCGCTACATGTTCTGGGATCAGGACGAGCATCCCGACATTACGTATGTCTCGATGGCCAGCGCCGTCGACGCCCCGCCCGAGGAGAACAACGCGGTTGTCATCGATTCGCGCACGGCCAAGGTCCTGGACGAGCCGGCTACCGACGAAGGCTTCATGTACGTCATGCTCAAGCTGCATACCGATATGTTCGCCGGCCTGCCGGGCATGCTGTTTCTGGGCGCAATGGGCCTCTTGATGGTGGTCGCCATCGTGTCCGGGGTGGTGCTGTATTACCCCTTTATGCGACGTCTGAAGTTCGGCGCGCTGCGCACCCAGCGCAGCACCCGCGTCAAATGGCTGGACTGGCACAACCTGCTGGGCATCGTCACCGTGGTGTGGCTGCTGGTCGTTGGCATCACGGGCAGCATCAACACCTTGAATCGCGTCGTGTTGAGCCTATGGCAGATGGACCAGATGGCGGAAATGACCGCGCCGTTCCGCGGCCTGCCGCCGGTTACGCAACCCGCACACCTGGAAGACTCCATCCGCACCGCGCGTGCCGCGGTGCCGGACATGGCGGTGAGCCTGGTGGCGTTTCCCGGGACGATGTTCTCCAGCCCGCACCATTACACGTTCTTCATGAAGGGCAATACGCCCGTGACTTCGCGCCTGCTCAAGCCGGCGCTGGTGGACGCGACGAATGGGGAACTGACCGACACGCGCGAAATGCCGTGGTACGTGAAGACCTTGTTCCTGTCGCAGCCGCTGCATTTTGGGGATTACGGCGGCTTGCCGTTGAAGATCCTCTGGGCGGTGTTGGATCTGTTTGCGATCGTGGTGCTGGGTAGCGGGTTGTACTTGTGGCTGCGCAAGCCCAAGGCTGCGACGGCTGCCAAGCCCTTGGCAGAGGATGCTGCTGAAACCGCCAATGCGCTGCGCCAAAGCGACCGTCAGGAGGCTGCGCAATGAACAGGACGAGCGAAGCGCGCGGCGCGCGCACCGAACACCTGCAGTCGGCTGGCGAGGTGTTCCGCGCGCCCATCTGGCTGGGCGTGGCGTCGGTGGTGGGACTGGTGTCGGCGCTGCTGGGCGATGGGGTGTGGGATGGCGTGTCGTGGTTGGCGATCTTTGCGCCGATCGGGGCGGTGTGGTGGGCGTGGCGGAGGCGGGGCGGGTGAAGTCTCCTTCATCTCGCCGCCGGCCGCTCGTCAGTGGCGCGCGGCCATCAGCGTAAGCACGTCGCTTAGCGATTGAACGGAGTCCGCTGACTTTGACGTGGCCGCGTGCCGGTCAAGGTGATAGCCGTGAATGCCGAATTTTCGTGGCCCGATCATGTCGGCCTCGATGGTGTCGCCGATCA